>JBEAYY010000021.1:0-20497 GCA_041170365.1 Actinomycetota bacterium | reverse complement strand
GCAAGTGTTCTTCCTCTAACATCTAATCCAATCGCAATTTTTTCATTATGTAATTGAATTACTTTCCTAGTCCATTCAGGATTTTCTAAAGCAGCTGTTCCAAGATTTATCCTTTTTGCACCCGTTGATAAAGCTCTGTTTAACGAGTCATCATCTCTGATACCGCCAGAGAGTTCAACATTTATATTTAGTTTTTCTACAACTTCTTTCAATAATAAATAATTATTACCTTTTCCAAATGCTGCGTCCAAATCAACCAGATGTATCCACTCAGCACCCTGTTCTTGAAAATTTAAAGCTGCATCAAGTGGAGATCCATAAACTGTTTCACTGCCTAATTCACCTTGCACTAAACGAACCGCTTGCCCATTAGAAACATCAACTGCTGGAAGCAAAATTAATTTATTCATACTAAAAACTCTCTACCCAGTTTTTTAGAAGTGCAATACCTGCATCCCCAGATTTCTCTGGGTGAAATTGAGTTGCAACAAGAGCATTATTTTCTACACTTGCAAGAAATTTTTCCCCATATGTTGTGTAGTGTTTTAAGGGTTGATCAAATTTCTCTGAATCTTTAATGTTTAAATCTTTGGCCGCATACGAGTGAACAAAATAGAATTTCTGATCTTCAACACCTTTGAAAATCAAACTATTTCTATCAACGTTTACATCATTCCAACCCATATGAGGTAGAACTGGGCTTTTAATTTCATCAACTAAACCTGGCCATTGTCCAAGGCCTGGAGTAGTTTCTCCATGCTCTGCACCTTGTTCAAACATTATTTGCATTCCCACGCAAATCCCAAGAACGTTTCTGCCACCTGAAAGTCTTTTATCGACTATTTCATTTGCTTTAACTTTTAATATTCCTTGCATACAAGCCTTAAAAGCTCCCACCCCAGGAATAACTAAACCATCCGAATCTAAACAGCTTTGGTAATCATTAGATATTTCGGTTACTACTCCAATTTTTTGAAATACTTTTTGAGCAGATCTAATATTTCCAAAACCGTAATCAAGAATAACTATTTTTTTACTCATAAATAAAATTGATTTGCAAGTATTACAAAACACCTTTTGTAGAAGGAATTCCAACAGACTTAGGATCTATAGAAACTGCTTCTCTCAAGGCTCGTGCAACAGCTTTAAATTGGGCTTCTACAACGTGATGTGCATTTCTACCTTCTAAAACCTTTATATGCAAAGTTATGTCGGAACTATTTACAAAAGATTCCCAAATATGTTTGGTCAATGTTGTGTCATAGGTACCAATCATCGGAGCAATTTCAGTTTCATGATGAACTAAATATGGTCTGCCGGATAAATCAACAGCAGCTCTAACCAATACTTCATCAAGAGGCAAAGTTGCATCGCCATATCGTTTGATTCCTGATTTATCACCTAAAGATTCTTTAAAAGCCTGTCCAAGTGCTATTGCAGTGTCTTCAATCGTGTGATGTTCATCCACTACAACATCACCGATGGTTTTTACTTTCAAATCAAAAGCAGCATGTTTACCAAGTTGACTTAACATGTGATCGTAAAAAGGAACACCTGTTTCGATTGAAACATTGCCTGTTCCATCTAAATTAATTTCTACCGAAACATCACTTTCTTTGGTCTTCCGGGAAACTTTTCCGATTCTTGTCATCAAACCTCTTTCTCTATTTTCATGCTATAAGAAACCTCAAATAAATTGATCTATTTAATTGTTGTTTTCAAACCTGATATCAACTGCTTGAGCATGTGCTGGCAAATCCTCTGCGTGAGCTAAAACTCTTAATTGATCAGCAGCATCTTTTAACGCTTCCTTTGAATACTCAATGACCTGAACAGATTTAAGAAATGTTTGAACATTGAGTCCTGATGAATGACATGCGCAACCTGCTGTTGGCAGTACGTGATTGCTCCCAGCTAAATAATCTCCTAATGAAACTGGAGTGTTTGGACCTACAAATATTGCCCCTGCATTCTCAATTTTTGAAATAACTTTCGACAAATTATTTGTATGTATCTCTAAATGTTCTGCTGCAATGTCATTAATAACATCAATACCTTGGTCAATATCTTTAACAATTACAATTGCACTTTGCTTACCTTTAATAGCTTGCATTATCCGATCAGAGTGCTTAGTTTGAGGAATTTGTTTTTCCAATGATTTTTCAACCTGTTGAGCAAGTTCTATTGAATTAGTAACCAAAATGCTAGAGGCAATAACATCATGCTCTGCTTGACTTATTAAATCTGCTGCGATCCAATCTGGATTACCTGATTCATCAGCCAGAATCGCAATTTCAGTTGGTCCTGCTTCGCTATCTATTGCAACGACACTACTTACTTTTCTTTTAGCAGCTGTTACATAAACATTGCCAGGACCAGTAATTAAATTCACTTTTCGACAAGATTTTGTGCCATAGGCAAACATTGCGATTGCTTGCGCACCACCTGCACTATAAACTTCCTCAATTTCTAACAATTTGCAAGCAGCAAGAATAGTTTTATTAGGCCAACCGTCATTTTCTTTTTGAGAAGGACTACTCACGGCAATTGACTTAACTCCAGCAACTTTTGCAGGGACCACATTCATCACAACACTGGATGGATAAACTGCTTGCCCACCCGGAACATATAAACCTACGCGTGAAACTGGAATATATTTTTGTGTTACAAAACCATTGTCGACAACTTCAGTTTTATTTTCACTCTTTATTTGAGCCTTGTGAACTGTAGTAGTTCTTTTTATTGATTCTTTCAGTGCTTCAATGACGTCAGGAGACATTTCTGAAAATGCTTTATCAATAACTTCCTGAGGAACTCTTAGAGATTTAGGTTTAATTCCATCAAATTTTTCATTCCACTTTAAAACCGCTTCATCGCCATTTATTTCAACTTCAGTCAAGACTGGATTTATTTGATTTAAGGCTGATTCAACATCAAGTTGTGCGCGAGGAACAACAGGCGATGTTAATTGACTATTTTCTCTCACATCGATTATTTGAATCATATTTCAATGTTACGGGATGCGTACTTCTAATCTTTCACATATTCTTTCACTATGAGAAATTCTGATTCAGACTCTAAATCTATTCCAATTTTTCCACTAAATACGGTTTTAATGCCAGGTCAAGTCATGCCACTTCATATTTTTGAGAATCGATATAGAGCTTTAATGAGTGATTTATTGGCTTTACCAGAAGTTGAAAGAAGATTTGGAATTGTAAATATCAAAAAAGGAAGTGAAGTAAAAGATGATCCTCCAGTACTTTCAGAAGTTGGCACCACAGCAGTTTTGCGAAAAAGTACCACAAATGAGGATGGCACCTTTGAAATTATTGTCATAGGTGGTCAAAGATTTAATCTACTATCAGTGTCCAAAGATAAAGCACCATATTTAGTTGCTGATATCAAAGTCAGAAAAGAAACTGAACCAGAATTTGACACAGCAACTCTGACTTTAGCTAAAGAAAAATGTGATGAATTCATGATGATGTTTGATGCAGACAACGACAATGCCTCACAAAAATTGCCAGATACACCTACTAGTTTGAGTTTTTTATTAGCAAGCCTTCTTCCCATTAATAATTTAGAAAAACAAACTTTACTTGAACTAGATAATCCAAACGAAAGATTAAAAAAAGTATTAAAAATAATTAATCGAGAAACAATCTTGATGCAAGAAATTCCATCAGTACCAGCACCCTTTTTAACTAAAACTAAAATTAGCTTAAACTAAGCAACTGCACTGGGTCCTAGTAAAGCTTTTAATTCACCAAACAAAGCAGAGGTTGGTTCAACTTTTAGTCTCTCATCAATTTTCATGACAGTAGTTTTTTCACCATTAATAATATGAAGATGAACTTCAACAGTTCCAGGATGAGTTTGTAAAACAGATTTTATGGAGTCAACCATTGGTGGAGTGCATTTTGCAGCATTTAATTTAACTACAACAGGATTACTTCTTTGTTGATTTAAATCTGGAACCGAAAACTCTAAAGCCACTAACCTTGGACTTTCTTCTTCCCTTGCATCAATCTTTGCTCTCACAGATAAAATTGCATCTTCATAAATAAGGTTTGCAGTGCTTGCGTAAGTTTGAGAAAAAACCATTAGATCAACTGAACCTGCAAGATCTTCTAAGGTAACAATGGCCCAGTTGGCACCCTGTTTAGTTACTTTTCTTTGAATGTTTGTAACTAAACCTGCAACAGTCACAATATCTGCATCATTTCTGTTGCCATGCGCAATATCTGCAATCTGTGTATCAGAAAATCTTGAAAGTAGATGTTCAATACCAAGTAATGGATGATCACTTACATACAAACCAAGCATTTGTCTTTCAAAATTAAGTAGTGCAGCTTTGTCCCATTCTTCCGTTGGGATTATCAATTCAGTTCCTGTAATACTTACACTTTCTTGACTAGAACCAAATAAATCGTATTGCCCGATTGCCTCAGCTTTTTTAGATTCAGTTGCACTATCAACTGCTTCAATATGAATACTCAATAAGCCTTTACGTGAATGACCTAGAGAGTCAAAAGCTCCTGCTTTGATTAAAGATTCAATAACTCTTTTACTGCATACGGTAGATTCAACTTTATTTAAAAAGTCAAAGAAATCTTTAAATTTCTCATGTTTATTTCTTGAATTTATTAAAGAGTCCACCACATTTTCACCAACATTTTTGATAGCAGATAAACCAAAACGAATATCTTTACCAACTGGTGCAAATTCGCTTAATGATTCATTTACATCTGGAGGTAAAACTTTTATGCCCATCTTGCGGCATTCATTTAAATAAATCGCTAATTTGTCCCGATCATCTTTAACACTTGATAAAAGTGCTGCCATATATTCGGATGGAAAATTTGCCTTTAAGTAAGCAGTCCAATACGAAACCAACCCATAACCTGCAGTGTGAGCTCTATTGAATGCATAATCAGAGAAGGGCACAAGAATTTCCCATAATTTATTAATGGCATCTTCTGAATATTTATTTGCCCTCATTCCATCTCTAAAAGGAATGAATTCTTTATCAAGAATTGATTTCTTCTTTTTACCCATGGCACGTCGTAACAAATCTGCTTTACCAAGTGAATAGCCAGCTAATTTTTGAGCTATTGCCATAACTTGTTCTTGATAAACAATTAATCCGTAAGTATCTTTCAATATTTCATCTAGTGGTTCTGCTAATTCTTCATGAATTGGCACAACCTTTGTTCTGTTATTTTTTCTATCTGCATAATCATTATGAGCATTAACACCCATTGGCCCTGGTCGATATAAAGCCAACACTGCAGAAATATGTTCGAATTGATCAGGTTGCATTGATCTTAGAAGCGCTCTCATGGGAGCACCATCTAGTTGGAATACTCCTAAAGTATCTCCTCTACTTAATAGTTCATAAGTTGCATTATCTGTTAGTTCTAAATCTTCTAAAACAATTTCAACATTTTTATTTCTTTTTATATGTTCTAAACAATCATCTAAAACTGTTAAATTTCTTAAACCTAAGAAATCCATTTTTAGTAAGCCTAAAGATTCACACGCTCCCATATCGAACTGAGTAATAATTGCGCCATCTTGTTCACGTTTCCAAAGTGGGACAACTTCAATTAAAGGTTCTCGACAAAGTATTACCCCAGCAGCATGTACTCCAGGTTGTCGTCTTAATCCTTCTAGTCCTCTTGCTGTATCAACTATTTTTTGAACTTCTGGATCTACTTTGTATAAGGATCTAAACTCACTTGCTTCTGCATACCTATCGTCTTTTTTATCAAAGATTGAAGCCAATGACATATCTTTTCCAACCACAGGCGGTGGGATTAGTTTTGTGATCTTGTCTGAGTTAGCAAATGGATAACCTAAAACTCGAGCAGAATCTTTTATTGCAGCTTTGGCTTTAATTGTTCCGTAAGTAATAATTTGAGCAACGTGATCTGAACCATATTTATCAGTTGCATATTTGATCATGTCAGCTCTTCTTTTTTCATCAAAATCAATATCAATATCAGGAAGAGAAACTCTTTCAGGATTTAAAAATCTTTCAAACAAAAGACCATGTTTAATTGGATCTAGTTCAGTTATACCTAAGGCAAAAGCAACAACTGAACCACCAGCAGAACCTCTGCCAGGACCAACTCTAATTCCATTTTCTTTGGCATATCGAACTAAATCTGCAACTACTAAAAAGTAGCTTGGAAAACCCATCTGATTGATAACTTTAATTTCATAATCTGCCTGTTGTTGATGTTGAGCCGAAACTTGATTTTTAAATCTTTTGTTTAAGCCTTTGTTTACTTCTTTTTCTAACCATGACTCTTCAGTTTCATTATCAGGAACAGCAAATCTTGGCATTAAATTAGCGCCTTCTTGAAACTTTATTTCACATCTTTCTGCAATTAATAAAGTGTTATCGCAAGCTTCTGGGTAATCTTTCCAAAGTTCGCGCATTTGGGCAGGAGTTTTAAGGTAAAAATCTTGGGCATCAAATTTAAATCGATTGGGATCACTCAAAGTAGTTCTTGTTCCTACACATAACAAAACTTCGTGGGATGCTGCGTCTGCTTCATATGTGTAATGCAAATCATTAGTTGCAACTAATGGAATTTGTAATTCTTTAGCAATTTTTAATAAATCTGGTCTAGTTTTTCTCTCTATATCTAATCCATGATCCATCAATTCGCAATAAAAATTTTCTTTGCCAAAAACTTCTTGAAGTTGACCTGCAACTTGTCTTGCTTTGTTTAAATCTCCTGCTTGAAGCCACCTGTTTACTTCACCCGATGGACAACCTGTGGTGCCAATAAGACCTTTGCCATATTTTTCCAATAATTCAAAATCAAATCTTGGTTTGTAGTAATAGCCTTCCAAACTTGCAAGGGAAGAAATTTTAAAGAGATTATGCATTGCGTTTGTATTTGTTGCCCACAAAGTTATATGAGTGTAGGGAGACTTACCTCTACCAAATTCTTGGTCTTCCCCATTTGAAATACCAAAGTCAAGCATCTCTCTGGATTTTCTTCCATTTGGAGCGTAATAACCCTCTATTCCAATAATGGGTTTAACTCCAAATTCTTTTGCAGTTTTGTAAAAATCGTAAGCACCATACAAATTTCCATGATCTGTAATAGCAATTGCAGGCATTTCTTGTTTTTTAACTTCTGAAATTAATTGATTTAATCTTGCAGCGCCATCCAACATGGAATATTCAGAATGCACATGAAGGTGAACAAATGAGTCGCGATTAGACATTAAATGAAAAAAGCCCTTTCACGATTTTGATACAAAGGGGAAGTTTTGTATATCTAAATTAAATCTTGCTAAATAGAGTTTACTTAAAAACCTCTGCCACGCGCTTTAAACTCGATGCCAAATCTTGAGGATATGGTGAGTCAAATGTCACTTCTGCACCAGTTCTTGGATGTTTAAATGTTAAAGATGTTGCGTGAAGCCACTGACGAGTAAGTCCTAGTTTTTCAGCCAACTTAGGATCTGCACCATACATTGGATCTCCAACGCACGGATGCTTGATAGCACTCATGTGAACTCTGATTTGATGAGTTCTGCCAGTTTCTAATTCTATTTTTAAAAGTGAAGCATAAGGAAAAGCTTCCAATGTTTCGTAATGAGTAATACTTTCCCTTCCACCTTGCACAACTGCATATTTGTAATTTTCTTGTGGATGTCTACTGATTGGAGCATCAATTGTGCCACTGGAAGGATCAGGATGACCTTGGACTAAAGCGTGGTAAACCTTTTTTACTGTTCTGGTTCTAAAAGATTCTTTTAAATTTTCATAAGCAAAATCACTTTTTGCTACAACCATTACACCACTTGTACCAACATCTAAGCGTTGCACAATTCCTTGTCTTTCAGGAACACCACTTGTTGAAATTCGATGTCCCTTTGCTGAAATTGATGCAGTTACAGTTGGCCCTTCCCATCCAGGGCTTGCATGCGCTGCTACTCCAAATGGTTTATCAACTACAACAATGTCATCATCAGAATATAGAACTTTTATATCAATTACTTGATCTTTTGGATCAACAATTGTTTTTTCAATTGGAGCGTATTTGATTTCATCATTTAGATTTAAACGGTATGACTTGCTCGCAATTTTGCCGTTAACTATTACAGCTCCAGCCTCAATATCAGAAGCAACTTTTGTTCTTGAAATTTCAAGATTAGAAGATAAAAAAGTATCTATTCTTAATCCTTCTTGATTTTCATCAACGTGAATTAAATAATTAGTCATTTAATTTCTTTTTATAAGGATCTTTACCCATCAATGTCATTATTGCAATAATGGTTGCTGAAATACTTACTGCCATATCGGCAACATTAAATATTGCCCAGTATGGAATTTGCACAAAATCTACTACCGCTCCTCTAAATACTCCTGGACTTCTAAAAATTCGATCTATCAGATTTCCGATAGCTCCACCAAGTAGTGCTCCAAAACAAATCGCCCAGAATTTATTTTCAATTTTCTTACCTGTTTTCCAAATAATAATTGAGATTACAAAAGCAAGAATTGTAAAAATCAAAGTTGCATTTGTACCAAAGCCAAACGCTGCTCCGGGATTTCTAATGAAATTAAATTGCAGCAGTGGACCTACTCTGTCCCCTAGTAAGGCTGGCACCAGAATCAAATTATTTCTGTTTTCCAAAGTGGCAACTGCGATTACTTTAGTTATCTGATCAACAATGATTATTGTTAAAGCAATCTTTAGCATTAAAGCTTGTAAATGTGTGCGACTCTTCACCTTGATATCCCCACACATTTAAGTTGTCTCATAAACTACGAGAGTACAGTTTTTCTTTTTACTTACTTGAAAGCAGGATGGTGTAATCGTGTATCGCGAGGTTTCAAACCGCATCGAATTACCTGCTATGGAGCGAGAAGTCATAGATTTCTGGCAAAAAAATGAGATTTTCCATAAATCACTAAATCAAAGAGATGAAAATAAACGCTGGGTGTTCTACGAAGGTCCTCCAACTGCAAATGGCCTACCAGGTGCTCATCACGTAGAAGCAAGAGTTTTTAAAGATGTATTTCCAAGATTTAAAGCGATGCAAGGTTATTACGTTCCACGACAAGCTGGATGGGATTGTCACGGTTTACCAGTTGAATTAGCAGTAGAAAAAGAATTAGGTTTTAGTGGCAAAAACGATATTGAAAAATATGGCGTAGCTGAATTCAATGCAAAATGTAAAGAATCAGTTTTAAGAAATGTAAACGAATTTGCCGTAATGACTTCTCGAATGGGTTATTGGGTTGATTTTGATAAGGCATATTGGACCATGTCTAGTTCATATATTGAATCTGTTTGGTGGTCTCTAAAAGAAATTCACAACAAGGGACTTTTAATTTCAGACTTTAGAGTTAGCCCATATTGTCCAAGATGTGGAACTGGGTTATCGGATCACGAATTAGCACTTGGTTATGAAACTATTACTGATCAATCTATTTATTTAAGATTTCCTGTCACTACAGATACTTGGACCAAAAAATATAAAAAGTTATCACTTTTAGTTTGGACGACAACCCCATGGACTGTTATTAGCAATACTGCAGCAGCTGTAGGTCCAGATATTGACTACGTAGTAGTCGAAGTAGAAGATGAACATCTAATTATCGCCAAAGAACTTATTTCGATACTTGGAGAAGATTTAAAAATTAAAGAACAACTTAAAGGCAAAGATTTAGAGGGCGTAACTTATCAAGCACCTTTTGGCCAAGACTTATTTGAAGATAAATCCAATAAATACTTACATGCAGTCTTACTTGCAGATTATGTGACAACAGAGGATGGAACAGGTATTGTTCACCAATCTCCTGCATTTGGTGCAGAAGATATGCAAGTTTGCAGAAAGTATGGTTTACCAGTTGTAAATCCAGTTAAAGCAGATGGCCACTTTGATTCTTATGTTTCTTTAGTATCAGGACAATTCTTTAAAAAAGCAGATAAAGATATTGTTAAAGATTTAAAAAAGAGAGAACTACTTTTTAAAGAAGTAGCATATGAGCATCAATATCCTCATTGTTGGAGATGCCATACTCCTTTGATGTATTATGCCCAACCTTCTTGGTACATCAAAACCACTTCAATAAAAAACGAATTGTTGCGCGAGAACGAGAAAACTAATTGGTTTCCAAACACCATAAAACATGGTAGATATGGCGATTGGCTAAATAACAATATTGATTGGGCTCTTTCACGTAATAGATATTGGGGAACACCGCTTCCAATTTGGATTTGCGACGAAAAACATCAAACTGCTGTTGGTTCTTTAAAAGAATTAAGTGATTTATCGGGTCAAGATGTTTCAAAAACTGATCCACATAGACCTTTTGTTGACGACATTTTAATTAATTGTCCAAAGTGTAAAAATAAAGCAAAAAGAGTTCCCGAAGTAATCGATTGCTGGTATGACTCAGGTGCTATGCCTTTTGCGCAATTAAATTACCCTCAACAAAATCAAGAATTATTCAAAAAGAATTATCCAGCTGATTTTATTTGTGAAGCAATCGATCAAACACGCGGTTGGTTTTACACACTGATGGCCGTAGGAACTTTAGTTTTCGATAAATCCTCATACAAAAATGTTGTGACCCTGGGACACATTTTGGATGAAAAAGGTCGCAAAATGAGTAAACATTTAGGAAATGTTTTAGAACCAATTGCTTTGATGGATGAACACGGTGCAGATTCAGTTCGTTGGTTCATGCTTGCCTCAGGTTCACCATGGCAAGCAAGACGTGTGGGGCATTCCTCAATTCAAGAAGTAACAAGAAAAGTTCTCTTAACCTATTGGAACACTGTTTCATTTCTTTCTCTTTACACTCGTTTATCTGATTACGTTCCAGGAACTTTAAAAGTTAAAAGAAGTGAAAGACCTGAAATTGATCAATGGTTAATGGGCTTAGTTGATGATGCGGTTTTACAAGTTACAGATGCTTTAGAAAACTTTGATACCCAAAAAGCAGGAAAAGTTCTGTTTGAAGTTGTTGACGATATGTCTAATTGGTATGTCAGAAGAAATAGAAGACGATTCTGGGATGCCGATCCTCTAGCTCTGGACACTTTGCATGATGCATTAAAAAAGATCACCTTAATCATGGCTCCATTTGTGCCATTTATAACTGAAAAAGTTTGGCAAGAAATGTTTAAAACAACAACTGATAAAGATATTGAATCAGTGCATTTAGCCAATTGGCCAAAGGTAAATAAAGAAGAAATTAGATATGACCTCATCGAAAGTATGGGTTTAATTAGACGTTTAGTTGAACTTGGTAGAGGTGCAAGAGCTGAAGGAAAAGTTAAAAATAGACAACCTTTGGCAAAAGCTTTAGTTTCAGCTAAAAACTGGGACAAAGTGGACCAAGATTTGAAAGACCAATTAGCTGAAGAATTAAATATTTTGCAAGTTCAATCTTTAAGTCAAACCCAAGACCTTGTGAATGTCAGTGTTAAAGCTAATTTTCGAACACTTGGCGCACGCTTTAGTAAAGAAACTCCACAGATTGCCAAAAAAATCACTGAAATAGATCCTGTAGAACTAGTAACAAGTTTGCGAAAAAATAATTCCTATTTGGTAAAAATCGGTTCAAGTGATTTTGAAATCAACTCAGATGATGTCATTATCACCGAAACTCCACGTGAAGGTTGGTCTGTCATGTCTCAAGATGGTGAAACTATTGCCCTTGACTTGACTTTAACTAAAGAACTAAGAAGCTTGGGTCTTTCTCGAGAGGTAATACGACTTATACAGGAAACTAGAAAAAATAGTGGCTTTGATGTTTCCGATCGCATAAATGTCAAATACTCCTCTACTAATCACGAACTTCTTGATGCGATTAATGAGCATATTGAAGTAATTAAAAATGAAGTCTTAGCAATTAATTTTGAGTTAGAAAGTACTTTGACTAATAATTCAGCGATTGACGAAGAATTAAGTCTTAAAATTTTATTAAGTAAAAATTAATTATTTTCTGGAACACTTGTAATTACGTTAACTGGATTTGTATCTTCTTTGGATTTATCTAATTCCACTCCTAAATCATTTAACATTCCTGATAACCAGTTTCTTAATCTATTTCTATATTCGATTTCAATTGCTTCTAATTTTTTGATTTGAGCTTCAATTTGAGCTTTTTCACTTTCTACTCCTGAAGAGATAGCTGCAGCTCTTGCTCTTGCATCTCTGACTAATCTTTCTGCTTCATTAGTAGCAGCAGTCAAAGCTTGTTGTGCCAAAGTTAAAACTTCAACTGGTGATCTTGTATCAATTGTTTGGTTACCAGAAATTGAACTACCATTTCTTGCAAGATCTAATTCATTATGAAGATGTTCAATTTCTCTTTGAACTTTTTCCAGAAATTCATCTACTTGGGTTACGTCATAGCCCATTTTAAAACGAGTGGTGTCAAAAACAACGTTTTCTACATCTTCTGGTGTCAATGCCATTTTGTCTCCGTTGTTTTTATTAGACCTTAATCTACCCGATTTTTAATTACTTTGAATCACTAGAGGGATGCCACAATGCTCATGGCAATTTGAATCAAGATAATTACGATTAAAAAAGATAAATCTAATGAAATGGAACCAATTCTAAGTGGTGGCACAAATCTTCTAAAAAACTTTAAAGGAGGATCTGTCAAAGAGTAGATGAACTCAACTAAAACAAGAATGAAACCTGAAGGTCTCCAAGATCGGGCAAACATTTGTACATAATCAAAAACTAATCGACCAATCATTACTAGAAGATAAAGCCAAAGAATTTGATAAAGAAGTGATCCCATTAACTACTAGTGTAATTAAACTTGATTAAAGAAGCCATCTTGAGCGACTTGTTGGCGAGCTTCTGCCCCTAAGTCCACATTGGCTGGAGAAATCAAAAATACTGAGTTGGTAACTCTTTCAATAGTTCCTCTAAGAGCAAAGGCTAAACCTGATGCAAAATCAAGAATTCTTTTTTGATCACTTGGATCCATCTCAGAAAGATTAATAATTACCGGTGTACCTTCGCGGTATTCTTCACCGATTCTTCTTGCATCATTAAACGCTCTTGGATGAAGTGTGGTAATTCTAGTAACTGGTTCTGCAGCAACTGCAGGTTTTACTTGAGGAGCAACACGAACTTCAGTTCTTTCAGCTAACGCAGTTGCACCATTTGTGGAAAATGCTCTTGGAGTTGGTGTCCAACGAGGAGTAACTTCCTCTTCATAAATTTCTTCAACTTCTTCACTCAATAAATTATTTTGATTGTCTTCAACTAAACCTAAATAGACTGCCATTTTGCGAAAGCCTTGTGGCATCTCTTCCTCCTGTTGTGTCTAAGTTCTTAACAAGAACCAATGGGACACATGTTGCATTTGTGACTAAAGTCAAAGTTACCCGATTTTTGGCCTTTCCCCGAGTAAGGCAGAACCAATTCGAAGGTGTGTCGCGCCATGCACAACAGCTTCTTCAAGGTCATCGCTCATGCCTGCAGACAGCATTTTGGCTAAAGGGTAAGACTTCAGAAATTCACTTTGTATTTCATTAAGTTTGATAAAGGCATCTTTAGCTGCCATATTTAGCGGAGCAACACTCATCAATCCTGAAAGTTCTAGATTTGGGCAATCTGAAATTCCTTGAGCAAGTTCATTTAAATTAGTCGGATTAATTCCACCTCGATTTTCGTCATTTTTAGATTCATCAAGATCTATCTGAATTAAAACTTTTTGAATTTTATTTATCTTTTGACAGACTTTTTGAATTTCTTTGACCAAATTTAAGCGATCTATCGAGTGAATGAAGTCGGCATATTGCACAACTGATTTAACTTTATTTGATTGTAATTGACCCACAAAATGCCAGGTAAACTTATTTCTCACCTCTTTAAATTTAAAACTTGCCTCTTGGTCTTTGTTTTCCCCAACGTTGTCTATTCCAATCGATTCAAGAAAATCAACATCACTTGCTGGATATGTTTTAGTAATTGCAATAACTGTTACTTCTTTTGGGTCTCTACCCGAAGATTTACAAGCTTGATTAATTCTATTTTGAATTTTGTCATAATTTTCTGAAATTTGAGAAAGTCTTGATTGAGTCATTCACTTAACCAAACAACTGTTGCATTTCTTCCAGTAACAGGATCTCTTCTAAAAGAAAATACATCCGTATTTTCAAAAGTACAAATGTTTAAATCAGTTGTCTTGATTTGATAATTTGCTAATTGATTTTTTACACCTTTTCTAATGTCAACGGCATATTCACCGTTAGAAAGAACAACAGCTGCACTTGGTTCTTTAGATTTTACTTCTTCATATCTTTCTTTGGTTGCTGAAAAATTTTTAGCACTAATTGTTGGTCCAATAATTGCTTTCATATTTTGTGTTTCAGCCCCTAAATCGAGCATTCCTTCAATTGAATTTTCAACCACTCCAATAAGCATTCCTTGCCAGCCTGCATGCACAACTCCAACAACATGAGCGATTGGGTCTACCAAAACAATAGGGGCACAATCTGCAGACATTATTACTAAACCAAGATTTGTCTCTCTTGTTACTAAAGCATCAGTATCTTTATGAATTATTGGATATTCAGATTTAACATTAACAACATTCGAGGAATGTGTTGCTCCAATAAAAACCAATGGCATTTCTAAATATTCAGATAGTATTTCTCGATTTCGATTAACATCATCAATGTTGTCTTCTACATGATCTGCAACATTTAAAGAATTATAAGGAGCTTTACTAACTCCACCATGTCGACCAAAAAAACTCCAATGAGCTTTTCCTTGTTTGCCTGAAGAAATCGGTGTTATCACCGACATATTTTATCTACTTTAAAAAATCCGGAACATCAAGATCATCACTTTCCATGTCGTCAAAGACAACACGTCTTGGTGTTGATGCCGTGGTTGCATTAAATGTTGATCCAACTACAGGTTGTGGACCTGTGTCTTCAGAATTCTTAGTCACAAATGATGGAATCTCAGGTTCACTTCTATCTATGACTGCTGGGGCTGGTCTTTTATTCATTAAATCTTTTTCAGCAAATCCAGCAGCAATCACTGTAACCTTAACTTCATCACCTAATGTGTCATCAATTACTGCACCAAAAATTATGTTTGCTTCAGATGAGGCCACATTTTGTACAAGTCTTGCTGCTTCATTAATTTCAAATAAACCTAAATCTGATCCTCCAGCAATGGAAAGTAATACACCTTTTGCGCCTTGTATATCTGCTTCTAGAAGTGGGGACGCAATTGCGTTTTGAGCAGCAATGGCAGCCCTATTTTCACCACGTGCAGCACCAATTCCCATCAAAGCAGTTCCTGCACCTGACATAACGCTTCTTACATCTGCAAAATCTAAATTAATCAAACCTGGAGTGGTAATTAAATCGGTAATTCCACTAACACCTTGTAACAAAACATGATCTGCCTGTCTGAATGCTTCAATAACTGAAATGTTTCTATCTGCAATAGAAAGTAAACGATCATTTGGAATCACAATTAAAGTGTCAACTTCGTTTCTTAAAGCTTCCACACCTGATTCTGCTTGTGAGATTCTTCTTTTACCTTCAAAATTAAATGGCTTTGTGACAACACCAATAGTTAAAGCACCAACTTCTTTAGCCACTCTTGCTACAACGGGTGCTCCCCCAGTTCCAGTCCCGCCACCTTCTCCAGCGGTGACAAAAACCATGTCAGAACCTTTTAATACATCTCTTAATTCTTCAATGTGATCTTCTGCAGCTTGTCTTCCAACTGCAGGATCTGCACCAGCGCCTAGGCCTCTGGTTAATTCACGACCAATATCAAGTTTTACATCGGCATCACTCATCAATAGAGCTTGTGCATCTGTATTTATTGCAACAAATTCAACACCTTTTAATCCAGCTTCAATCATTCGATTTACAGCGTTAACTCCACCGCCACCAATACCAACAACTTTGATAACCGCTAAGTAGTTCTGTGGTGCAACCACTAATTTTCTCCCTCGGCAAAACTATTAACCTCTAGTTGAGGCTAAAAGTTCTTGTGTTAAATAAGCAAACAAAATTTAGGCTTGAATTCACCAGTATCCAAACATGCGACTCGGCGTGTTGCCTACATATATATAGTGCAGATTTCCAGACTAACAAAGAATAGAGTTTGACTGGACCGAATTAATGATTCTAAAAAAGGAGAATTAAATGCTTTTGGTTGTACCAAAAGAATCAAAAGCTGGCGAAAGACGAGTTGCTGCCACTCCTGCTACTTTAAATAAATTAATCAAACTCGGTTTTGAAATACATATAGAAAAAGATGCTGGATTACTTTCTTTATATCCAGATTCTGAATATGAAAAAAATGGTGCAAAAGTAGTTTCAGACATTTCTTCTTCTATAAAAAACGCAGATGTTGTTGCATCCGTTGCAAGTTTAAACACAAATTTAGCTAAAAATTTAAAACCTGGTGCAATTTGTATTTCTTTTTCACAAGCTAAACGAGATAAAGAAAACATTAAAGAAATAATTAATGCTAAAGCAACACTTTTGTCTTTTGATTTTGTGCCAAGAATTTCACGTGCTCAAAGTGCAGATGCTTTAACTTCTCAAGCAACGGTATCTGGATATCACACAATGGTTACTGCTGCGTCACTACTTCCAAAAATGTTTCCTTTAGTCATGACTGCGTCTGGAACAATTCGACCATCAAAAGTCTTGGTAATCGGCGCAGGTGTTGCTGGATTACAAGTCATGGCTACTGCAAAAAAACTTGGCGCAATTGTTTCAGGTTATGACGTAAGAACTGCAAGTAAAGATGAAGTCAAATCAGTTGGTGCAACTTTTATTGAACTTGATTTACCAGTCGTAGAAGGTTCTGGTGGTTATGCCAAAGAAATGGATCAAGAAAGAACCAAATTACAACAAGAGCTATTAACTCCTCACATTTCGGCAACAGATGTTTTAATCACTACTGCAGCTGTTCCTGGAAGACCTGCTCCACGATTAGTAACTTCAAAAATGCTTTCAGGGATGAAACCTGGATCAGTAATTGCAGATATGGCTGCGGAAAATGGTGGCAATGTTGAAGGTTCTATTGCCGGCCAAATTATTGAAATTAATGGAGTAAAAATATGGGGCGGCCAAAATATTGCATCAGCAATGGCACCGGATGCATCATTTTTATATTCAGGAAATGTTATCTCTCTTCTTTCATTCTTAGTGAAAGAATCAAAAATTGTGCTTGATAAAAATGATGAAGTTATTGCTGGAAGTGCGTTAGTCATTGATGGAGAAATAATGAATGAATTTGTAAAAACAGAAATGAATCAGGGGTGATTGAATAGTGGATGCTGGAATTGCTTTATTAACAATATTTATATTAAGCATTTTTGTTGGATTTGAAGTTGTCTCAAAAGTTTCAACTATATTGCACACTCCCCTAATGTCTGGTGCAAATGCAATTCACGGTGTGATTTTAGTTGGAGCAATTATTGTTACGGGCCATGCTGATTCAAATCTCGAATTAATTTTAGGTTTAGCCGCAGTAGTTTTAGCCACAATAAATATGGTGGGTGGGTTTGTGGTAACTGATCGAATGCTTGAATTGTTTAAATCAAAAAAGAATAAATCAGGTGATAACAAATGACACCTGTATGGTCACAATTAGCAAATCTTGGAGCAGCACTTGCTTTTATTTTTGCACTTAAAGCTTTATCTTCACCTAAAACTGCAAGATTAGGAAATAGAGTTGGAGCAGTAGGTGCTATTGCCGCGGTTGCAATTGTTTTCTTCTCCGAAAGTAATTTAAAACATTTGAGTTTGATACTCATCGCTGTTGCAGTTGGAACTGTATTTGGTTTTTTTGCTGCTCGTAAAGTTCAAATGACTCAAATGCCTCAAATGGTTGCCCTATTTAATGGTGTAGGTGGCGGTGCTGCCATGGCTGTTTCAGTGATTGAATTTTTGAATGCTGGAAAAGAAGAGAGTTTTATTGCATTATTTGCAACAGTCTTCACAGTGGTAATTGGTTCAGTTTCGTTTACCGGTTCAATTGTCACATTTTTAAAACTTCAAGAACTCATGACTTCTCGACCAGTAGTTTTACCTCTAGGTAGAACTATCACCATTGGTACTGCTGTTGCAACTTTATTCTTCTCAATTTATTTATTAGTTTTTCCAGAAATTTGGGCTTTATGGGTTCTAGTGGTTTTATCTTTAATATTGGGAGTTTTGTTTGTTTTACCAGTAGGTGGAGCAGATGTTCCTATTGTCATCAGTTTGTTAAACGCTTTTACAGGTCTATCTGTCGCAGCCAGTGGATATGTTTTAGACAACGTATTACTTCTAGTAGCAGGAACACTAGTTGGCGCATCTGGAACTTTATTAACCCAATTAATGGCAAAAGCAATGGGTCGACCATTGACTTCAACTTTGTTTGGTGCTTTTACCGCGACAGCAAGTTCTCAAGCTGCATCGGCAACTGATCGTCCAGTGAAAAGTGCTGGGCCAAGCGATATTGCCATCATGCTTACTTACGCATCAAAAGTAATAATTGTTCCAGGTTATGGATTAGCTGTTGCTCAAGCACAACAAACTTTGCGTGAATTAGTTGATTTATTAATATCTAAAGGCGTTGAAGTTGAATATGCAATTCATCCAGTTGCAGGAAGAATGCCAGGACACATGAATGTTCTTTTGGCAGAAGCTGATGTTCCTTATGAACAATTAAAAGAAATGGATGAAATCAATTCTGAATTTGCAAACACTTCAGTTGCAGTTGTTGTTGGTGCCAATGACGTAGTAAATCCATCGGCAAGAACTGATACAACCTCTCCTATTTTTGGTATGCCAATATTAAATGCTGATCAAGCTGAACAAATTGTCTTCATGAAACGATCTATGCGTCCAGGTTTTGCTGGAGTTGAGAACGAACTTTTATTTAACGAAAAGACAACTTTGCTGTTTGGCGATGCAAAAGACTCACTTGCAAAAGTAGTAGCCGCTGTAAAGACGATGTAAGTGTTAGTTAACTTAAATAGTTTTTAAAATGGCAGATGATAAACAAGTACCTGTAAAAGTTTTAGACATCGGAAAAAGTCTTCCTCTTCACGTTTCGCCAAGTCAACTTTCTAGTTTTGATCGTTGTAATTTGGCTTATTGGTTTTCTTCTGTTGCTGGCTGGAGAGAACCTACAACTCTTGCTCAAATTATTGGAACTTTAGTTCATAATGTTTTAGAAAACTTATTAAAAATTAACCAAGAAAAAAGAACCAAAGAAGTAGCTTGGAATCTTTTACGGGAAAATGGCGAAGAAATAATAAATATCAATTCTAAATGGCTCAAAGATGAAGATATTGCAAATTTAAAAGATAAAAGTGCCGAATCATTAAAAGGTTATTTTGATCTAGAAGATCCTACAAAAATTGTTATTGATCTAGATGATTTAGAAAGACCTATTTCAGCAATATTTGATTCAGTTAAACTTTATGGTCGACTTGATCGAATGACACGAGATGGTTTAGTGAAAATAACTGATTACAAAACAAGTAAAAAACCTGCTCCTCAATATCTTTCTGATTCCCTAAGACAGGTGATGCTATATGCAGCAGGACTCCAAGAAAATGGCATAAAAGTTGATGAAGTTGAACTTATATATCTTCCTGGCAGAGACCGAGTTAACCGTCCTACTTACAAATCTGCACTTGATCGAGCTGTTCATCACCTTGTTACTAACAGGAAAAAAATGGAGAAGTCTTTAGAAAAATTAACTTGGAACGCAAATCCTGGGACTATTTGCAAATCTTGTGCTTTTCTAAAAGTTTGTCCAGCAAAAAATTCAACCGCTCCAATTCCAGGAAGTAATGAATCTGATGAAGAATTAAAAAAACTTAATCTTGAAAAAAGAGAAAGAAATAAAGTGAACATTCAAAACAATGGAATGGAAATGCTTCCATTTGGGGAAGAGAATTAATGACTTTTCAAATTGAAAATAATTGGAAACCAGGTTTTGAATTCAAAAAATCAGGTTTTTTAAGAATTAGTGCCACTCAAGTATCTGCTGAAAAAGATAAAGCTTGTCATGATTTTATTTCACTCAAATCAAGACCGAGTGCAAAAATAACAGATGGCTATCTTCCTATTAGGTATCCAGATTTTGAAGCATTTCCACTTGGAATAGTTCGAGAAGCTTTAATACTAGGAATAAATCAAGGTTTACTCACTCGAGAAAATTACGACAAAGAGGAACTGGCGAAAAAACTTTTAATTGAAATTATTAGCCAAACTCCAAGACGGGTTGAGAAATCTCATGAACTTTGGGCTATTAAGGCCCTACACGGCTACCTATCAGCTTTTGAAAAAGCAAAGCACATAGATCA
Organism: Actinomycetota bacterium; assembly: GCA_041170365.1. Classification (GTDB taxonomy): domain Bacteria; phylum Actinomycetota; class Actinomycetes; order S36-B12; family UBA5976; genus ATZT02. The sequence goes on along the minus strand of JBEAYY010000021.1, from coordinate 132 downwards.
AAAAGATGGCGTTGAATTTACTGAACTTGAACTTATTCAGGCTTTTGATATTGATGAAAATCAACACGTTGAATGGTTTTCTTGGGGAATATTCTTAACAAATCAAGACAATTCTGTTCGAGAATTTAGATT
>JBEAYY010000020.1:0-3758 GCA_041170365.1 Actinomycetota bacterium | reverse complement strand
GCAGTGGTTACAAAAAGTGTCATGTTGCAAGCAAGATCTGGCAGAGCAACACCGAGAATGGCTGAAACTCCAAGCGGAATGTTAAATGGAATAGGTCTTCAAGGCCCAGGAATTGATGATTTTATTGAAAAAGATTTAGCGTGGCTAAATCAAAAGGGTGCAAAAACAATTGTTTCTATTGCAGGCAACAGTGTTGAGGAATACGGCAAAATCGCTGAAAGATTAAGAGATATTCCAGGAGTTATAGGAATTGAAGTAAATATAAGTTGTCCAAATGTTGAAAATAGAGGTTTAGTATTTGCTTGTGATCCAAATTCAGCAGCAGAAGTTATCTATTCAGTTAAGAGAAACTCATCAAGTTCACTACCAATATTTGCAAAATTATCACCTGATGTGACAGACATTGCTCAAATTGCAAAAGTGGTTGTAAATGCTGGTGCTGATGGATTAAGCGTTATTAATACATTGCTGGGAATGGTTATTGACACTAAAACTTTGAAACCTAAATTGAGTGGAAAAACAGGTGGATTATCAGGTCCTGCAATAAGGCCTGTGGCAATTCGATGTGTTTATCAGATAAGACAAGCACTGCCAAAAATTCCAATAATTGGCATGGGTGGAATAAGAAATGGAAATGATGCTTTGGAATTTTTTGCAGCTGGAGCAAACGCTATAAGTGTGGGCACAATAGTTTTCAATGATCCAGAAGCATGCGTGCGAATCCATGATGAAGTAAGTGAGTTATTGCACGAAAAAAGCATTAGATCAATAAAAGATGTAGTTAACGCAGCTCATAAAGAAGAAATATGAAATTACCTATTGCTTTGGCGCTAGATGCTCCTGATTTAAATACTGCTAAGTCTTGGACTTCACAAGCTTCACCATATGTTTCAACATTAAAAATTGGACTTGAAACTTATTTAAGAGATGGTAAAAGTGCCATAATTGAAATTAGAAAAGTATCGGATTGTGATATTTTCTTGGATTTAAAACTTCACGATATTCCAGCAACTGTTGCAGGTGCTTGTCATTCAGTTAAAGATTTAAATCCTAAATATTTAACAGTTCACGCTTCAGGTGGATTTGAGATGATCTCAGAGGCAGTAAAAGCCTTACCAAATACTTTGATCACTGCAGTGACAATCCTTACTTCTTTGAATGATGAGGGTTTAAAAAACGTTGGATTTAATTTATCTCCTGGTGAAAGTGCAATTAAATTAGCAAAATTAGCAGTTTCAGCTGGAGCAAGAGCAATTGTATGTAGCGCTCTAGAAGTTTCAAAGATAAGAGAAGCGGTAGGAAAAGATGTAGTGCTCATAACACCCGGCATAAGACCAGCAGGTTCTGTTTCAGACGATCAAAAAAGAGTTGCTACACCTGCTCAAGCATTAAAAGATGGAGCAAATTTATTAGTTATAGGAAGACCGATTACCTCCAGTGATTCAATCAAGAATGCATGTGAGCAATTAAGGGAAGAAATAAACAATATTAAATAAGACCTGATATTTCAGTTAAATAGATCTAGTGGAAAGATTGCTCTATGGCCTTACCAACTCTTACAAAAGAAGAAAGACAGGCTGCTTTATTAAAAGCAGCTGCTAATAGAAAAGTAAGAGCAGAGTTAAGGGAAAAATTAAAAAAAGGTGAATTAACTTTAAAATCAGCATTTGAACAAGTTACAACAAATGAAGCTATTGCAAAAATGAAAGTTCTTGCTCTTCTAGAGTCAATGCCCGGTGTTGGAAAAATTAGAGCAGAAAATTTAATGGAAAAAATTGGAATTGCTCAAAGTAGAAGACTTAAAGGTTTAGGACCGCATCAAATAAATGCCTTGCTTGAGGAATTTAATTAATGAAAGCTTCATTAATTGTGTTAGCTGGGCCATCTGGAGTTGGAAAAGGAACAGTTGTAAGGGAATTAGTAAAAAAAAGACCTGAAATATTTTTATCTGTTTCTGCCACAACTCGAAAACCAAGACCTGAAGAAAAGCACGATGATCATTATCAATTTTTAAGTGAAGAAGAATTTATGCAACAAATAAAAGAAAATAATTTGCTGGAGTATGCAAAGTTTGCGGGTGCTTGGTATGGCACGCCAAGAAAACCAGTTGAAGAAAAAATAAAAAATAATCAAATGGTTGTTTTAGAGATAGACTTGCAAGGAGCGCGACAAATTAAGAAATCAATGCCTGAATCATATTTGGTAATGCTAAAACCCCCTTCGATTGAAGAATTGAAAAGAAGATTAGTAACTCGAGGCACTGAATCAAGTGACGAACTAGATTTAAGACTTCAAGTTGCCTTAGATGAATTAAAGGCCGAAAATGAGTTTGATGCTGTGGTAATTAATGAGGATGTTCAATCCACGGTTGATGAACTGATAGCCTTATTAGGGCTTGATTAAGCCAAAAAAATTTTGAAAGGTCTAGGACTAAAAACGTGGCTGCACCAGTAAAACCAGAGGGAATAACTAATCCACCAATTGATGATTTATTAGATACAGCAGGTTCTAAGTATCAACTAGTTATCTATGCAGCAAAAAGAGCCAGACAAATAAATGCTTATTATTCACAATTAGGTGAAGGCTTACTTGAATACGTAGGGCCTTTGGTGGAAACACAACTTCAAGAAAAACCTTTATCAATTGCATTAAGAGAAATAAATTCAAAATTACTAAAAACAGAACATGTTGATCCAGAAGTACTTGCTCAAGAAGCAGCCGAAATGGAACAGAGAAGATTAGCTGCAATACAAGCACAACAAAGATACAACGCAAGTTATGACAACTCTTTTGCTGGAGTTTATCCAGATGATTCAAATGAAGTCGCAGAAGAATCCAATGAAACTGTAGAAAATACAGAAGAGAATAGTTCAGAAACTAACTAAGAAGTAAACAAATGACTAAGCCTTTAGTGGTTTTAGGTGTTACCGGTGGTATTGCTGCATATAAATCTGCTGAAATAATTAGAAGATTAAAAGAAAATGATTTTGATGTTCAAGTAATTGCCACAAAAAGTGCATTTAATTTTATAGGGGAAGCAACACTTGCAGCATTAAGCGGAAGAGAAGTTGTAAGCGATATTTGGAGCAAGCCGCACGAAGTAGAACATGTAAAGCTTGCAAAGAATGCTGCACTAATTTTGGTTGCACCAGCTACTGCAGACTTTCTGGCACATTTAGTAAACGGTTTTGCTGATAATGCTTTATTAGCAACATTGCTTACTGCAAAATGTCCAAAACTTTTAGCTCCGGCCATGCATACTGAAATGTGGGAGAATCTTGCTACGCAAGAAAATATCAAGAGATTGAAACAAAGAGAATATTTAGTCATTAATCCTGATAAGGGAGCATTAACGAGTGAAGATTCTGGCATAGGAAGACTTCCAGATCCAAATAAACTTGTTGATTTGGTTAAAAATGTAATTATTAGAAATGAAATAAATCCTGTACAAGATTTAAAGAATATAAAAATTTTAATATCTGCTGGAGGAACCAGAGAAGCTATTGATCCAATTAGATTTATAGGAAATCGTTCAAGTGGTTTGCAAGGCATATCTTTTGCAAAAGCTTCTCTTGCTCGGGGAGCCGATGTTTGTTTAATTGGGGCAAATATTCAATCTGAAATCCCTGCAGGATGTGACTTTATTGCAGTAGAAGACACTTCACAATTACGCGATGAAATGTTATTAAGATTTAAAGACTTTGATTTGATTATTATGAATGCCGCTGTATCAGATTATCGCGTTAAAGATGTATCGA
>JBEAYY010000019.1:0-2596 GCA_041170365.1 Actinomycetota bacterium | reverse complement strand
ATGTCTGCATCGGCAAAAACTATATTGGGATTTTTTCCACCTAATTCAAGTGCAACTTTTTTTACAGTTTTACTTGCTTGTTCCATTACTTTTTTTCCAGTAATTAAGCCACCGGTAAATGAAACTAAATCAATGTCAGGATGTGAACTTAAAGGTGCACCAGCAATATTTCCAGCACCCAAAACTAAATTATGAACTCCTGCAGGAACTCCAGCCTCAGAAAGAGTATCCATAAGAAGAGAAGTAGTTGAAGGAGTTAGTTCACTTGGTTTTATAACAAAACTACAACCTGCTGCTAATGCTGGTGCTATTTTCCAAGAAGCTTGAAGCAAAGGATAATTCCAAGGAGTAATTAGTCCGACCACTCCAACTGGTTCGTATTTAATTTTACTTTTAATATTTTCGCGATCAACTTTTACTTCACGATCTTTTTGTTCCAAAATTAGATTTGCAAAATAGCGAAAAACTCTTATCACATCATCCATGTCATATTCAGATTCAATATATCTTTTTGCAGTATCTTTTGATTCTGCTTTAGCAAAAGATGACTTATCTCTTTCCAAAAGATCAGCAACTTTTACCAATATTTGACTTCTTTCAGCAACAGATTTTTTTGCCCAAATACCTAAGTCAAAAGATTTTCTAGCCGATTTTATTGCTTTTTCAACATCTTCAATTGTTGCTTCTTGACATTCTTCAACAACTTTTCCATTTGCCGGATGAATTATTTCTCGAGTTTTACCTGAAGACGATTTAACTCTTTTCCCATCAATTAACAGATCAATCATGCAGCACCTACGTTGTAAGAAATTTTATCTGCTGCAGTGATAACCGCTTTTGAGATTTCTTGGATACGATTTTTTGTAATTCTAAAAGCAGGACCAGATACCACTATCGCAGCAATTACTTCATTATGCGAATTTTTTACAGGAGCTGCAATTGCAATTAAACCTGATTCCATTTCTTCTAAAGCAACTGCAAAACCATTTTTTCTTACTTTTTGCAATTCTGATTCTAAATCTTGAAAACTTGTAATTGTATTTTCAGTAAATTTTGTTAAATTCTTAGGCAAAGCATTTCTTCTGTCTTTTTCACTTAGCCATGCAGTTAAAATTTTTCCTGTAGCGGTGCAGTGCGCAGGTACTCTTTGTCCTACCCAAGCTCTCATACTTAAGGCACTTGGTCCTGCTACTTGATCAACATATAAAACTTCATTACCTGTTAAAACTGCTAAGTTAACTGTTTCTCCGACTTTGGTTGCTAATTCTTGAGCAATTGGTTTTGCCAAAGATATAGCATCATTTTTTGCACTTGCTGCTCCAGCAAGCTTTAAAATTCCAAGTCCTAAGCGATAGCGACCTCTTTCACCAATTTGTTGAACTAAACCTCTTTTGTCTAATGCTTGAATTAATCGAGATGCAGTTGATTTATGAACATCGATTGCTTGGGCAAGTTCGGTAACTCCTGCTTCACCTTTTTGGGCAAGCACTTCTAGAAGTTCAAGGGCGCGATCCACTGACTGAACAGGAGACTCAGGGCGAATAGCCGTAGTTCGAGACAAGTTGCTCACAGCGCAACACTAAAGCCAAAATTAACCATTTGGCTAGAGGTATTTTGGAAAATAATTGATTTATTACTACTTATATAGGGGTTAAGGCAATATTTTGTTGGTAGTTAGGCTTAGAAACAAGGACGACCACGAGGCCAAAAGCTTTACCTCGTCTGAAAGGGACTAGCACAAACGTGTCTACAAGTTTTGAATCAAACCCACTGGGAAATGCACATATTCCATCTCAGTATGTAGATCAAGATCCAACCGAAACCAACGAATGGAAAGACTCATTAGAGTCTGCCGCAAAATTACACGGCAATCGCCGTGCAAAATTTTTAATGCTAGAAATGTTAAGAAAATCAGCAGAAATTGGTTTAGAAGTCCCCACAATTGCTAGCACTGATTACATAAACACAATTTCACCTGATCAAGAACCTTGGTTTCCAGGTGATGAACATATTGAAAGAAGAATCAGAGCATTTATTAGATGGAACGCAGCCATCATGGTTCACCGAGCTCAAAAATATGGAGTCGGTGGACACATCTCAACTTATGCATCAAGTGCATCTCTTTATGAAGTTGGATTTAATCATTTTTTTAAAGGACATGATGCACCAGGTGGAGCTGATCAAATATTTTTTCAAGGACATGCATCTCCTGGAATGTATGCCAGAGCATTTCTAGAAGGAAGACTTTCAGAAACACAATTAGATGGATTCAGACAAGAACTTTCACATTCAGGAGGAGGACTTCCTTCATATCCACATCCACGTTTAATGCCAAACTTTTGGCAATTTCCAACTGTTTCAATGGGACTAGGTCCACTTAATGCTGTTTATCAAGCAAGATTTAATCGGTACTTACATGCTCGCGGCATAAAAGATACATCACAACAAAGAGTCTGGGCATTTCTTGGCGACGGGGAAATGGATGAACCAGAATCAATTAGTGGCATTTTATTAGCTGCAAGAGAAAAACTAGATAATTTAACATTTGTTGTCAATGCAAATCTTCAAAGACTAGATGGACCTGTTCGAGGTAATG
>JBEAYY010000018.1:0-8866 GCA_041170365.1 Actinomycetota bacterium | reverse complement strand
TTCAGTTTGGTATTCGACGTGTGCAATCGAAATGGTGATACCGCGTTGACGCTCTTCAGGAGCTTTGTCAATTTGGTCGAACGGAGTAAATGGATTTACATCCGGATATTTGTCGTGTAGCACCTTGGTTATCGCCGCGGTCAATGTGGTTTTGCCGTGGTCGATGTGGCCGATGGTGCCGATATTTACGTGCGGTTTTGTACGCTCGAATTTGGCCTTTGCCACTTTGCTTCTCCTCTGACCTGCGTTTTTTTATTTTCCGAATTTTTAGCAGTTTGCTAAATATCCGGATCTTTCTTTCTTACTCGCCGCGAACCTTGGCAACAATTTCTTTCGAAACTGCATCTGGTACTTGCGCGTAAGAATGAAACTGCATTGTGTAACTTGCACGTCCTTGTGTTTTAGAACGTAAGTCACCTACGTAACCAAACATTTCACTTAATGGAACTAAAGCTTTAACAACTCTTGCGCCAGCTCTTTCATCCATTGCTTGAATTTGGCCACGACGTGAATTCAAATCTCCAATTACATCTCCCATGAAATCTTCAGGAGTTACTACTTCAACATCCATCATTGGTTCTAGTAAAACTGGATGTGCTTTTCTAGCTGCTTCTTTAAATGCCATAGAGCCAGCAATTTTGAATGCAAGTTCAGATGAGTCAACATCATGGTAAGCACCATCTTGCAAAGTAACTTTGATATCAACCATTTGATATCCAGCTAAAACTCCATTTGTCATTGCTTCTTGAGCACCATCATCAACTGAAGGAATATATTCTCTTGGAATACGTCCACCAGTTACTTTATTAATAAATTCATAACCGCCACCTTCTGTAAGGTTTGGTTCAATATCAATAATTACGCGAGCAAATTGTCCAGCACCACCAGATTGTTTCTTGTGGGTGTAGTCAACTTTTTCAACTTTTTTAGTAATTGTTTCGCGATATGCAACTTGTGGTTTACCAACATTTGCTTCAACTTTGAATTCTCTCTTCATGCGATCTACTAAAACTTCTAGATGTAATTCACCCATTCCACCAATAATTGTTTGGCCGGTTTCTTCATCTCCACGAACATGGAATGTTGGATCTTCTTCTGCAAGTCTTTGAATAGCGGTTGCAAGTTTGTCTTGATCGTTCTTTGTTTTTGGTTCAATTGCTACGTGAATAACTGGATCTGGGAAATCCATTGATTCCAGCACAACTGGTTTATCTGGATCACAAAGAGTGTCTCCAGTTGTAGTGTCTTTTAGACCCATCACTGCAACGATTGATCCTGCTGAAGCTGATTCTTTTTCATCACGCTTATTTGCGTGCATTTGGTAAATCTTGCCAATTCTTTCTTTTCTATCTTTGGTGCTATTTAATACACCTGTACCTGGTTCTAATTTTCCAGAATAAATTCTTATGTAAGTTAATTTTCCAAGATGTGGATCACTCATAATTTTGAAAGCAAGTGCTGAAAATGGTTCAGTATCAGCTGGTGCTCTTTCAATTTCAACTGAAGCATCACCTTGTTTGAAACCTTTAATTGAACCGATATCTAATGGTGATGGAAGATAACGAGTTACAGCATCCAACATTTGTTGAACACCTTTATTTTTGAAAGCTGATCCCATGATTACTGGAACTACCGTGAAGTTAACTGTGCCTTTTCTAATTGCTGCAATAATTTGTTCAGTTGAAGGTTCTTTTTCTTCCATGAACAATTCCATAATTGAGTCATCAACATCTGCTAATTTTTCAATCATTTCTGCACGTTTAGCTTTTGCTTCATCTAACATGTTTGCAGGAATTTCTTCAGTTCTAAATTCATCGCCTTTGTTTGCTTCTAAATCCCAAACATAAGCTTTCATATCAATTAGATCTACGATTCCAGCAAATTCACTTTCTGTTCCAATTGGAAGTTGAAGTAATACAACTGGAGCATTTAATCTTTCAATCAACATGTCATATGTGCGGGTATAAACAGCACCTGTTCTATCTAATTTGTTTATAAATGCAATTCTTGGAACTTTGTAACGATCTGCTTGACGCCAAACTGTTTCTGATTGTGGCTCAACACCTGCAACACCATCAAATACCGCAACTGCTCCGTCTAAAACTCTTAAAGATCTTTCAACTTCAACTGTGAAATCAACGTGTCCTGGAGTATCAATGATGTTAATTGTGTGATCTTTCCATGAACAAGTAGTAGCAGCGGAAGTAATAGTGATACCGCGTTCTTGTTCTTGCGGCATCCAGTCCATAGTTGCTGCGCCATCATGTACTTCACCAATTTTGTAATTAACACCTGTATAGAAAAGAATTCTTTCAGTGGTTGTGGTTTTACCAGCATCAATGTGAGCCATGATGCCAATATTTCTAGTCTTGGCTAGATCTAATTGAGTACCAGTTGCCACTTTGTTTTTTTCCTTTTACCAGCGATAGTGAGCAAATGCTTTATTTGCTTCAGCCATCTTGTGAGTGTCTTCACGTTTTTTAACAGATGCACCTAAACCATTTGATGCATCTAAAATTTCATTTGTTAATCTTTCGGTCATTGATTTTTCTCTACGTTCACGTGAATAATCAACTAACCAACGAAGAGCTAATGCTGTTGCTCTTGCAGGTTTAACTTCTACTGGGACTTGGTAAGTTGCTCCACCAACTCTTCTTGATTTAACTTCAACTGTTGGTTTGATATTTTCTAAAGCTTTTTTCAAAATTGTTAATGCATCTGTGCCACTTTTTTCTTTTGCGCCATTTAATGCACCATAAACAATTGATTCTGCAGTTGATTTTTTACCGCGAGATAAAATTTTATTTACTAATTGTGTAATCAAAGGTGAATTATAAACTGGATCTGAAACTAATGGACGTTTTAATGCAGGACCTTTACGTGGCATTAGCTTTTCTCTTTCTTAGCGCCATAACGGCTACGAGCTTGCTTACGATCTTTAACACCTTGTGTATCAAGTGCGCCACGAATAATTTTGTAACGAACACCTGGCAAATCTTTAACACGACCACCACGAACTAAAACAATTGAATGTTCTTGCAAATTATGTCCAACACCTGGAATATATGCAGTTACTTCCATTCCGGAAGATAAACGAACACGTGCAACTTTTCTTAAAGCAGAATTTGGTTTTTTTGGAGTTGTTGTATAAACACGAGTACAAACTCCTCTGCGTTGTGGTGAACCTTTTAACGCAGGAGTTTTACTTTTAGCCGATTTTTCAATACGACCTTTGCGTACGAGTTGTTGAATCGTAGGCACGTTAGTGTTACTCCAGTTTCTTTTTGTGTTGGTCTTTCGATCTTGCTGAAAGTTCTAGAATCAAATGAGTGAGGGAAAAACCCTCTTACCACTTGAGACGCGAGATACCAATCTACGCAACACCTACGGCGCGCCCGACATCGGGGGTCGAATTACCAGGCGATACCCTCATAACGTGCTTCGAAAACTGGTCTTGATTATTGCCACATTTTGGACAATTTCTGCATGTATTCAGGCAGATCCACCTGTGGTGGTTCAGCAAGATAGCGACATATATGTAGTCAACTGTGTGACTTTTGAGCAAAAACCAGTCGAGTTAGTGCTTTATTGTGCTGATGCAGGTCAAATCCTGACCGATATTAAATGGTCAAGTTGGACTGGGACAGAGGCTATTGGCTATGGGACTTCTACCACCAATGACTGTGAACCAAACTGTGCTGCAGGAACCGATGTCGTAACAAATGTCGATATCAAGCTGATCAAACCAGTAACTTCTGCTGAAGGAAGACAAGTTTTTAGTCAAATCGAAATGCAATATGAGAATCCTCAGCCATCTGGTGTGATGGATGAGATTTTAGATTTACCTACAGATATTTTGCGCTAACTAATCTTTGGAAAACTAATTCTTATTCGTAGGCCACCGAATTTAGAATCTTCTAGAGCTATTTTTCCATTATGTTTTTCAACTATTGATTTAATAATGCTCATCCCAAGCCCAAAGCCACCTGTCTCTCTAGATCTTGATTCATCTAGACGTGAAAATCTTTCAAATACTTGATTTCTTAAACCTTCTGCAATACCAGGACCTGCATCATCGATAACTATTTCGATTGCATCATTTTTTTCTAAACTACTTATTTCAACTTTTGAATCACTTGGTGTGTGACGAATAATATTTTGAACTATATTTGAAAACAATTGTCTTATTGAATCTTCGTCGGCATAAAAAGGCAACGATTTAGATATTAAATTTGTTATTTCTCGTTTTGGATTTTGAACTTTCAAATCTTGAAAGTGTTCATCAATCAATATTGATAAATCTACTAATTTGAATTCTTTATTTTTTGCTTCATCAGCTTTAGTTAATGTTAATAAATCTTTAACTAATTTTTCCATTCGTAAGCTCTCAGTTTCTATTCTTGATACTGCTCTTTCTTGTTGATCTTTATCAAGATTTGGTTTTTGTAATATTTCTGAATATCCTCTAATTACTGTTAATGGAGTTCTTAGTTCATGAGATGCATCTGAAACAAACTGCTTTAATGACATTAACATTTTATTTACTGCATTAGTTAATTCTCCAAATTCTGTACCAGATTTTGCATTGGGCATACTTTGAGCAAAATTACCTAAGGCAACTGAGTGAGCAGCATCAACAATTTGATTAATTGGCTTAAATATTCTAGAAACAAAAATCCAGGCAATAATTCCACTAATTAAGGCAATAGCAAATGCAGCCAAAACAGTCCTACTAACTACTTCGCTAATTGCTTCTTGGGCACCTTTTAAAGAGGCAGCTAAAACATAAACTTCATTTCTTCGTCCTTCAAAACTCAATACTCTAAATTCATGATCATCTTCTACAGTAATTATTCCTTTACTAGATTCAATAATTTGTTCTCTAGTCAATTCAGGAAATACTTCATCTTCTTCAGATATATTTCCCGCCGATAATAAAACAGTCAAACTACCATCTTGCTCATATCGAGCAATAGAAATATAAGAATCTGCTAAACCTCGTATGGGACCAAAATCATTTCCTCTTAAATCTTTTAACAATCGTGGCTCTCTAATTGTTGCTATTAATGAATTATCAATTGAGGCATTAAAAGTTCTTTGGGCGTTAAAGATTGCAACGCCTCCTAAAATAAAAACTGGAATTGCTGAAAGCAAAGCTGCCATTAAAGAAATTTGGGTACGTAATTTCATTTGTCTTCTATCTGATAACCAATTCCTCGAACGGTTCTTATATTTGCAAAATTACCAATTTTTTTTCTTAAATATGATATATAAGTATCAAGGATTGCCCCATCGGTTTCAAAATCTAATCCCCATACTGCACTTAATATTTGCGTTCTAGTTAATACTCGTCCAGAATTATTCATCAAATATTGAAGAAGTTTAAATTCTGTAGGTGATATTTCTACATCTGCCTCATTTACTTTCAACCGGTAATTATTTTGATCAAGTTCAATTTTGCCAATAGTAATTAAACTGCTTGTTGGTTTTATATTCTTACTTCTTCTTAAAACTGCTGCAACTCTCATTAATAGTTCTTCTAACCCAAAAGGCTTAGTAACAAAATCATCTGCACCAAGTCCAAATCCTGTAGCCTTATCATCTTTTTGATCTCGTGCCGTTAGAACTATTACAGGAACATTATTGTTTTCTTTTCTTAATTTTTCTAAAACTTCAAACCCATCAATTTGAGGCATATTAATATCAAGAATCACCAAATCAGGTTTTTCTTCTCTTACAAGTCTTAAGGCTTCTAAGCCGTGCTTTGCAGAAATTGTTTGATAGCCATTCATGCGCAAAGCATCTTGCAAAAGATCATTTAACGACAACTCATCTTCTGCTATGAGAATCCGAGCCTGGGAGGAAGTCACATGACCTAATCTATTCGATTTATCTTGCAAGATGCTTTTCACGTTCTCTTTTAAAAAGTAAGTGATGCAGTATTTGCAGTTCCTAAATCTGCTCCACGATGCTTGCCTAATCTTTTATTCCAATTTGGTTTTGCATTTTTAATAGCATCTGCTTGGGTTTGATTTATGACATTTCTACTTACAAGATCTGTTAAAACTTGATCTCTAAGAGTTAAAATATCTTCTCTTGGTTGAGCATGAAGTGCAGCGTGAACTGCATTGGCTTCAGCCGGGGTAATTGTTCCAGTATTAACTAAGTTTCTTAATCCAGCTTTAACTTGCACATTAGCTTTTATTGCATCTGCTTTTGCTTGAGTTAACGTATTTTTACTAACCAAATCTTTAAGAACAGTGTTTAATTTGATAACAAATTTTTCATCTAATTTTGTTCTCATCGCATTTGAAAAAGCATCAGCTTGAGCCTGGGTAATGGTTCCTGAAGTGACCAGAGAATTAACTTTGTTTTCTCCATGTCTTCCTTTGCCACCTTTGCCGCCATTGTCATGGGCAAATACTGGTGAAATACTTCCTGCTACCAATGCTGTTGCTATTAATGATCCAATAATTGTTTTCTTTAAATTCATACAATCTCCTTTTGACTGTATTAATCGTCTCTTTTGGACCATTAAAAGTTCTAAGATTAACCTTAAAATCTCCTGAGAAAGCAAGTCAAAGTGCTAAAACTGCAGATTAACGCAATACTTAGCCCATGAAAGTAGTAATTATTGGGGCTGGGTTTGCTGGATTAACCGTTGCCCAAAAACTAGCGGCCAATAAAGGTTTTGAAATCACAATTATTGATAAAAATCCTTATCAACTTTTTTCACCCCTTTTATATCAGGTGGCAACTGGTGGTTTGCCAGAAGATGACATTGCCTATCCCATCAGAGCAGCTATTCCTGGGGTGAATTATCTTCGAGGTGAATTGATAAAAATTAATGAAACAGAAAAAACCATTACTTTAAAAGATCAATCAATTATTGAATATGAATATCTAGTTTTAGCAACGGGTAGCACTGGAAACACATTTGGTATTCCTGGGGTTAAAGAAAATACTTTACAAATGAAAACAATTGCTGAAGCTCGAGCTATTAAATACCAACTTTTAAACATGTATGAAGAAATTGAGGCAGGTCATAAACCTAAAGATGCTCTAAAAGTAATTGTGGTTGGTGCAGGACCAACTGGAGTTGAAGTCTCTGGTGCAGTTGCCGAACTACAAAAAAGTATGAAACATGAATTTCCTGATATTTATAAATTTGCTTCAGTCACATTAGTAGAAGCTGGACCTCGAGTATTACCGATGTTTAAAGAAAAATCATCCATGCATGCTCAAAAAGAATTAGAAGAAATTGGAGTTACAGTTAAAACAAATGCAGAAGTAGATCGCATGTATGAATCAACTGTGCATTTAAAAAATGGTGAAATACTTATGGCTGGCACAATTATTTGGGCTGCTGGAGTTGCTGCACATTCTGAATGGGCAAAAATCGGTGAAGCCGATAGATCAAATCGAATAGTTGTTGATGAATATTTAAGATCTAAGCCAAATATTTTTGTGATTGGTGATGGAGCCCATTTTCAACATGAAGGAAAACCATTACCAATGGTTGCACCAGTTGCGATGCAAATGGGTAGACATGTGGCAAAACAAATTTTAAATATTAAAAACAACAAATCGTTAACAAAATTTAAATACAAAGATAAAGGCCAAATGGCAACTATCGGTAGAAGAAGAGCAGTTGTGGAAATGCCTAATGGTTTACGTTTTCATGGCACTCTGGCTTGGCTTACTTGGCTAGCACTTCACGTTTTCTATTTAGCTGGGGGACGAAATCGAATTAGTGTTATTGCTGATTGGATGTGGAATTACATCGCTTGGGGTATTGGACCAAGAAGAACGGTCATTGATTAAAAGTTAGTATTAAGTCATGTCTCGTGTATTTAAAATGCCAGTTGCTGATGTTTATCCGCTTTATCAAGCAAAAATAGAGCGAAAAGGTAGAAAAAAATCAGAACTAAATAAAGTTATTTTTTGGCTCACTGGTTTAGACAATGATGGATTAAAACTCCATCTTAAAAATAAGACAACTTTTGAAGACTTTTTTAAGAAAGTAAAAATTAACCCCAAAGCAAAATTAATCACAGGAACAATATGTGGGATAAAAGTAGAAAATATTGAAGATCCGTTAATGAAAAAAATACGTTACTTAGATAAATTAGTTGATGAGCTTGCTAAGGGAAAATCTTTAGAAAAAATATTAAGAAGCTAATTCGGTTCTATTAAATCCAAAAAGATTTGAAACAAAATCTTTTACTTTTGTAGTTAAAGTTTTAATGGTCTTAACCATTTCATTTTCTGGATCTTCAGTATTTTCACCTTGTGAGATCAAAGCATTTTCTACATCGGAATCTATATTTTCAATAAAACCTTGAATTGATTCATATTTCAGCAGTGGATCATTTTCCCACTTTGAGAATTTAACAGTCACATTTTCATTTGAATCAATATTTTCTTTCAAAGTTGTCACTGTTACAGAATCAGAATTTTCATTTGATGTGTATTGATTTTCTTGATTAATTATTCCTGTTTGAAGATTTTTACCATCTAAAGCTGTTTTTTCAGGAATCAAAGTTGATTTACTTGAAATAGAATTACCTTTACCATCTGTTGATTTATTTGAAATAGTAAAGTTTCTTTCTTTTTCATTCCAGGTAACACTTCCATCATTTGTTTGAGTTGCATTTCCATTGGCGTCGATATTGGTTTGTGTCCCATGCCAACCGGCTACATTGCCATCTGCGGTTGCTCTGGTTTGAAATCGAAGATTACAGTTTGTACAACCCATATATTCTCCAGGTAATTTTCCACCCCAAGATCCACTTGGTCCACAAACATCTGCCGTACAAACAATTACTCCATGAACTGCACCAGTATTTGGATCAACGACTGCCCA
>JBEAYY010000017.1:0-4306 GCA_041170365.1 Actinomycetota bacterium | reverse complement strand
TGTCTTGGTTCCCACGCAATTGTTACTGCCTGACCAGGTCTTCCTAAATCTGATGGATCAACATTTTGCTCAAATGCAGAAATTTCTAATCCCCAATTTGTGTCAACTTCATATTGAGTTGAAACACCCACAAAAGCGGTGTTTTTAATTGAGCCATTAATTTGATTTTTTGGTAATCCAGTTTTTCCTTGGTCAACAATTTTTACTTTTTCAGGTCTAACACCAACTACGATTCGTCCACTTCTAATTTCAGTGGCAGAAATTGGTACATAAATTGTTGCATCAGGAAGTTTTACTGCAATCTCATCTTTTTCAACACCGGCAACTGTTCCTTCAAAAAGATTTGATTGGCCTAAAAAGTTAGCGACAAATGCAGTTCTTGGGTGTTCATAAATTTGAACTGGGGAGCCCATTTGTTCAATTCGGCCTTCATTCATTACCGCAACTGTGTCAGCCATAGTCATGGCTTCTTCTTGATCATGCGTTACGTGCACGAATGTGATACCGACTTCAGTTTGAATTCTTTTTAATTCAAGTTGCATTTGTCTTCTAAGTTTTAAATCCAAAGCACCTAATGGTTCATCTAGTAATAAAACATCTGGTTCATTGATTAATGCTCTTGCAACCGCAACTCTTTGCTGTTGACCACCTGATAATTGTTGAGGTTTTCGTTGCGCCAAATTTGTTAATTCCACAAGTTCAAGCATTCTTTTTACTTGCTCATCAATATTTGAAGCTTTTTGTCTTCTCAAACCAAATGCCACATTTTCATAAATTGTTAAGTGTGGAAATAAAGCATAACTTTGAAATACCGTGTTTACCCATCTTTTATAGGGTGGTAAATCTGTTATGTCATCATTGCCTAGTTTTATTTGACCTGAAGTTGGTTCTTCTAAACCGGCAACCATTCTTAAAGTTGTAGTTTTGCCACAACCCGACGGACCCAGTAATGCAAAGAATGAGCCCGCCGGAATTGTAAGCGTTAAGTTATCGACAGCTTTAAAATCACCAAAAGATTTGGTGAGATTAACTAAATGTAAATCTTCTACCTTAGGTCGACTATTTACCACGCGTTTTAATTACCGATCAGTTTTGCCCAAATTTCGTTATATTTGGCAGATTGTTCGGAGTTAAATGGCATAGCAGAATAAGCACGCTTCAATAAATCTGCTGGTGGGAAAATCAACGGATTCTCAGCTAATGCTGGATCTGACTTCATTAATTCTTCAGCAGCACCATCTACAGGTGAGATGTATTGAACATATGCAGCAACTCTTGCAGCCACAACTGGATCAAAGAAATAGTTCATCAATTTCTCCGCTCCTACTTTGTTCTCAGCACCCGCAGGAATGATCATGTTGTCCACAAATATTGATCCACCAGATTCTGGTAAATCAAATCCATAATCTTCACCAAGTTGTCCAAGATCTCCTGACCAACCAATGACTGCTATTACGTCACCATTTTCTAGTGCAGTTGCGTATTCATTTCCTGTGAAAGCTTGAATATGACCATCATCAACTTTGGTTTGTAAATAATCTATGGCTTTTTGGAATTCTGCATCACCAAAGTTTGTTGGATCATTTCCTTGCCAAGCCAATACCAAAGGAATTGTGTCTCTTAATTCACTTAGCACCACAACTTGACCTTTCAATTTTGGATCAAAGAATTGATCCATTGAAGTTAATTTGTCTGTACCAAGGGCATCTTTTAGTTTTGCTTTATTCCAGCCAAATCCTGCAAAGCCTGATTGCCAAGGAAGTGAAAATTTTCTACCTGGATCCCATGCAGGGTTTTGATATGCAGCATTCAAATTAGAAATATTTGGAATGTTTGCTTTATCAAGTTCAAGTGCAAAACCATTTTGAATCCAAATATTTGCCATCCAGTCAGTTGGAGTAACAATGTCTCTACCTGTTGGTTCTCCTTTATCTAATAAAGGTTTTTGTTTTGCATAAAATTCGTTATTGTCGTTGTAATCTTCAATGTATTCAACTTCAATACCTGTTTGTTCAGTAAAAGCCTTAATTTCTGTAAATTCTTTTGTATCTTCATCAACTGGCATATATAAAGGCCAGTTTGACCAAACAACTTTGTTTGAAGAACTTCCAGAATCACTTGATTCAGATCCCGTATCGGTTGAAGAAGATGTATTTGAACCTGCACCGCATGCGGCAGCAAATGCAGCAGCTCCGCCGATGGCACCTGCCTGTAAAACTCTTCTTCTATTTAATAAGCTCTTTACTTCTTTCGGCAAATCATTTCCTTTTTCTTGTTTACTCACTTGCGTTTTCCTTTCGTGTTGAGTTTTATCTTGTCAGAATTAGTTGTCTATTTTGAACATTACGTGCTTGATTCTTGTGTAATCTTCAAAACCATACATGGAAAGATCTTTTCCATAACCTGAGTGTTTAAAACCTCCATGTGGCATTTCAGAAACCATAGGAATATGGGTATTTACCCACACGGCACCAAAATCAAGTCCTTTAGCCATTCGCATAGATCTTGCAACATCTTTTGTCCACACACTTGATGCCAAACCATATGGAACACCATTAGCCATTTTTAGTGCCTCTTGTTCATCAGCAAATTTTTGAACAGTAATAACTGGTCCAAAAATTTCATTTTGAATCATTTCATCATCTTGTTTTAAATCTGAAACAACTGTTGGTTCAACAAAATAACCTTTGTCACCTTGTCTGTTTCCTCCTGCCATTACTTTGGCATGAGTTGGCGTTCTACTCAAAAATCCAGTGACACGATCTAATTGATTTGCGTTATTAACAGGTGGCACAAATGAATCAGGATGTTCTGGACCTTTACCAAAACTAGTTTGAGTTTTCTTAGCTTGCTCGGCTAGAGCGGCAACAAAATCTGCATAAACTTTTTGATGCGCAATAACTCTGGTAGCTGCAGTGCAATCTTGACCTGCGTTGAAATAACCAGCAATCGCAATCCATTCTGCTGCTGCTTGAATATCAGCGTCATCAAAAACAACAACGGGTGCTTTACCGCCAAGTTCTAAATGAACTCGTTTTAAATCTGCAGATGCAGCTTGAGCAACTTGCATACCTGCTCTAACAGATCCTGTGATTGCAACCATTTGTGGAATTTTATGTTCAATCATTGCTTTACCAGTGTCACGATCACCTGTGACAACGTTTAAAACTCCTGGTGGAAGAATTCCAGCTTCAGTTATCAATTCAGCCATACGCACTGCAGTAACTGGTGTTGTATCACTTGGTTTTAAAACAGTTGTGTTTCCAGCTGCAATTGCTGGTGCATATTTCCAAACCGCCATCATCATTGGATAGTTCCAAGGTGTTACTTGTCCAATAACACCAATTGGTTCACGGCGAATCATTGAAGTATGACCCTTCATATATTCACCTGCTGATTTTCCTTCTAAATTTCTTGCAGCAGTTGCAAAGTATCTAATTTGATCAAGCATTGGACCAACTTCTTCTGCCATTGTTATAGAAATTGGTTTGCCGGTATTTTCTGATTCAAGTTTTACTATTTCTTCAATATTTTTTTCTAAAACATCCGCAATTTTCCAAAGTGCCATAGATCTTTCACTTGGAGTTGTATTTTTCCAACTTTCAAATGCTTTTGCTGCGGCTTGATAAGCAAGATCAATATCTTTTTCATTTGAAAGTGCAGCCATGGCAAAAACTTCACCAGTAGTCGGATTTATTAAATCGGTAAATTGTCCAGAGACAGAATCTTGAAGTTTTCCATTTATATAATTTTTTACAACTTTTTTCTCGGCCACTCAGGCACTCTCCTTTATTGCGAAAAAGGTCTACAACCCTAAACAAAACAATATCTGCCTAAACCCCTAGTTGAAAACCCAGGATTTGGTAACAATTTGACAAATTTGGACCCAAAAAACCGAATATCTGTGAGGAAAATTGACCCAGTCCCATTTGAGTTAAACCTTGCTAAAACTAGAGTTAAAGTTGAATACGATAAATAAATCATTCTGGGGTGAGAACTTGTTAAGTTCAGATCTGCTAAACGGCTCCCCTCACGCTCTTCAAACAGCAGCAAAAAATCACTTATGGATGTATTTCACAAGACATTCAAACTTTAAAACACACGATGTGCCAATGATTGTTCGTGGAGAAGGTTGCTATGTATATGACGATAAGAATAAGAAAATAATTGATGGACTAGCTGGTCTTTTCACAGTTCAAATAGGGCATGGCAGAAAAGAATTAGGTGAAGCTGCCAAAGAACAATCCGACAAATTAGCTTTCTTTCCTCTTTGGTCATATGCCCATCCAATGGCAGCAGCATTAGC
>JBEAYY010000016.1:0-13083 GCA_041170365.1 Actinomycetota bacterium | reverse complement strand
TCTTTTTTTATTAAAATCAAAAAAAGATAGTTTTTGTTTTATTTTTACTATCTGTTGACATTTGAAACATAATTTAGCATCTGGGATATTAAAAGGCCCAATGTGTATGAAATCATTGGTCATTCTGACATACAAATGAGGAATCTCTTTCATGATTATTTCATTTAATTCAACTTCTGTTATTTCATCACAGAGAATAATCAAATCTGGCAAAATTTTATTATCAGGCTTATCTAATTTGACATCAAAGTACGATAGAGAACTCTTAACACTTTTAGACAATGAAGTTCCTATTTCTTTTGCTCTGGGGCTAAAAACATTAATATCTGCTAATGAAACTATTTGATTACTTTTTACCAAATCTTCAATAACAATCCTGCCTATACCGTTTGAAGCTAAAAGATGTGCTATTTGATAAACAGCTGTATTTAAACCTTTAATTAAGACATAACTGTTTTTAAGATTCTCATATTTTTGATTTAAATTTGACTTATTTAAAAAAACTTTTTGATTAATTAATAAAATAATTGATTCATTAATATCATTATGAATTCTTTCGTCAATACCAATTTTTGTAAAAATATCTACTAATTGTTTTACCCCATCAATCTCTGTAAAAATATCTTTTATTTCTGAAGGTAGATCAGTAATTTGAAACGATTGCCCTGCTGCGTTACTAATTTGAATTGAGGTATTGCTTAACCAAATTACATCTATCTCTGGATTTATAGTTAATCTCAAATTCACTCCTAAAACATTGTTTTAGGTATTAAAACATTTTTAAGGAAAAGTGATTTTATTTATCCACAATTAAATTTTTATCCACAGCAACAAGCTTTTTCTGCTTTGGTTCAACTTGTGCTAACACTGTGCTTAATTCATCAAAATATTTGTTAAATTTCTCTAGATCGACTCCTGGTATTGTTAAGAATTCCTCTTCTTCTTTTGCCTCATATATAAATTCAGTGAATGCTTCCAAAGTGGCATTGCTAAATACTAAAAATTCAGGCATGGATTCTTGATTTGCCATTTCTTTTCGCCAATTTAAAGCAGCTTCTAAATATTCGTTAGGTAAATTTCCTGAACAATTTTTACATCTTTTAAGAATAACTTCAGAACCTGATACCAAGGGCTTTGCACATACACTACATTTAATTAAATCACGAGTTTGTTTTTTAGCTACATTATTAATTGAATAATTTGTATTATCTAAAACATTATTATTACTTTGATGAGAGTTTGAAAGAAATCTTGAAATTATTCTTTCTTTGCCATCTGTATCTCTACTTTTGGGCCAAGTGATAAATAATTTATCTTTTGCTCTTGTTACTGCTACATAAAAAAGTCTTAATTCTTCTAAAATTTCTTCTTGAGTATTTGCTTGTGCAAATGGAACAAGATCATCACTTACTCCCATTAAAAATAAGTTATTCCATTCCAAACCTTTCGTGGCATGAATACTTGCTAAAGTTATTTTTTCTTCTAATCTTGTCCTGAGACTATATTTTTCTGAAGTTTGTATTGAATAATTGATATTATTTTCCTCTAATTTAACTGCTACTTTTTCTAACTGTGCGTTTGTTCTTGAAAGAACTGCTATCTCCTTCAAATTGACATTATTTTCTATCAATTTAATAATTTCTTCAACAATGAACTGGGCTTCTTCATTTTCACTTAAATATGAGGAAACCGTGACTTTTTCTCCTGAATTTCGGGTTGCAAATAACTGACCAACATTTGAATTTTGACTTGGCATTTGCGCTAGTAAATTGTTGGCAAATTCCACTATTTCAGAACTCGATCTGTAGTTTCTATTTAGTCTAAATACAGAAGCTTCTGGAAATTTATTAGTAAATTCTTGCAAATATTTATTTTTAGCACCAGCAAATGAATAGATTGTCTGACATACATCGCCTACTACACAAATATTGTCATTTTCACCAAGCCATAAGTCCAACAAAGCTTGTTGTAATGGATTCACGTCTTGATACTCATCAACACTGAACCACTCATAAGCTCGATGAACTTCGGCTAATAAATCAGGTCGATCTTCAAGAATTGCAACTAAAAGCATCAACACATCTTCAAAATCAATTAGATTATTTTTATCTAAATATTCAATATATTTCTGGTATGCATGAGCATAATCTGGATTATTCAAATCTTCTGGATTTAGTCTATTAGTTTTAGCATTTTCTATAACCGAGATAAATTCTTTACTTCTATTTTTTGATTCAGGTATCGCTAAATTAATTACTTTAAATTTATTTTCAACAATAACTGGCATTTGACCGCCAACAGCATCTGGCCAAAAATATTTGAGTTGTCTTAAAGCTGCTGAGTGAAAAGTTCTGGTTGCTACATTTCTTATACCCATAGCACTTAAACGCAAAGCCATTTCATCTGCTGCTCTTGTCGTAAAAGAAAGTGCTAAAACTTTTTCTGGATCATAAATATTATTTACAACACCATTTGCGATTCGATGAGTGAGAGCTCGGGTTTTGCCACTGCCTGCACCTGCATAAATTACAACTGGACCATTTAATGTGTTGACGATTGCTTGTTGAGCATCATCTAATTCTTCAAAAGATAATTTTTTGCTAGGCATTTAAAGTCCTAGCTTTTCCTTTACCTGAATTAGTGATGGATTAGTTACAGCAGTGCCGTCTTCATAAACAACTGTTGGAACAGTTCTATTGCCGCCATTCACTTTTTCAACTAAGTTTGCAGCATTCTCATCTTGTTCAATATCAACTTCATCAAATTCGATGTTTTCTCTTTTTAATTGCGCTTTTAATCTTTGACAATAACCACACCACTGAGTTGAATACATTGTTAATTTAGCCATGACCATATCCTTTCATATGATTTAAACTTTGTAATTTTGACTACTTTAAATCTAATTTCTTGAACTTAAAAACCTCATCATGTACCGAAAATGGGTTTAATTCTGGTTTGAAAACCATGCTTGGAACATAAACAAATCCTGCTTTAAGTTTTTCAGGATCTGTACCGTGCGATTTCCACCAAGCATGCCTATACCAACCAAGTTGTAAATTATCTGATTTATCAATTTGTCCCGTTTTCCAATCGATTAGCAAAATATCTTCCCCATCTTTAAAGACTGCATCAATTCTTCCGCGTAGAGATCTACCTTCTATTGAAATTTCAAATGGCCATTCTAGTGCTAAGGGTTCTAATTTGGCCCACGAAGAATTTGTAAAAGCTTGTTTCATATTTTCTAAAGTTTGATCATCAATGTAACTTTGATCTGCTGATCCTTCTATATCAAGTGCATCAAAAAGTGCAGGTTTAGCAAAAAACTTTTCTACCCAGTAATGAAATTGTGTCCCGCGTCTTGATTGATCAATTGGTTTATGTGGCATCGGACGAATAAGATTTTCAGCAAAATCTTTTGAATTTCTAATTAATTTTATAGATTTAGTAACGTTTAAATATTCAGGTATTGCAACTTTTCTTAATTTCAAATTTTCATCTTGCAGGCTTTGAACTAAAATCTCAATTTCATTATCGAATTCGGATAAAATTTGTTTCTCTTGATTTGATAATTTTGTTTCATCTACAATTTCAGGGTTTAAAACCAAATTTGCAAGTTCTCTTCGAGCTAGTCTTTTTCTTTCATCAAGCGGTATGGGCCAAGTAAAACTTAATTTATTATTGAGGTTTGGATTTTCATCAGAAACTTCTGTATGCCAATTTAAAATTTGTCCATGACCATTTTGCAAAACTTGATTTAATTCCTCTAAGAAAATAGATGGACCCTGCACATTTTTTTGCGTTGGTCCCCACCAATGACCCGTTACCACTAGTTGATGTTCAGCTCTGGTCAAAGCAACATACATTAATCTTCTTTCTTCTAATTCTTGTAAATTTCTGCACTCATCTTCATAAATCTTAAATTCTTTACTCGTAGTTTTGAAATTTTGAACTAAAACTTCACTATCTTGTCTAATTTCAAAAGGAATTAACGATGGGTTAGTAATCCAAGTTGAACCTTTATTACTTGGAAAAATATTTTTAGTTAAAGAAGTTATAAAAACGTAAGGAAATTCTAATCCTTTTGCGCTATGTATGGTCATTAAAGATACTGAATTTTCATTATTAATATTTTCAAATTCGATTCCCGTATTCAAATCATCTGCATCATCTAAGAATTCAATAAATTGTCGTACTACCGCATGAGTTGTGGACTCTTGAAATACTTGAGCTATCTTTTGTAGTTGTACGAGTGAGTCGTATCTTGATTGAGTCATAAAATTATTTGAACAAAGTACTTCATTTAATAATCCAGTTTTCGTCATTATTCGGTACAAATAATCAGAAAGTGGTTCTGTAATAAATTTTCTTAAAAATTCTAATTCTTCATGTAGTTTTTTAAATACTTCTTTAGCCCAATTACTATAATTTAAATTTCCAGGTTGCTTTAGAGCATCAGATAAAACTGCTAACTCGGCAACATCTATACCTGTTAAAGATTCTTTTAGACTGTCTTCAAAATTTCGATTCTTTTCTCTGACTGTGAAATCTGTTACTAAAGTTTTAGCTTGTTCTGCTAGTAACGCTAAGTCTTTAGGACTGACTTCAAATCTTGGACCAGATAAAATTCTTACTAAAGATGGATTATGAGTAGGATCCTCTAAAATTCTTAAATAGGATAAAACTTCACTTACTTCTGGAACATCAGCTAAATCTTGTTTCCCAGAAAAAGCAGCAGGAATTTCATTTTTTATTAGTTGATCATAAATTGGCAGTAATTCTTTGGTATTTCTGCTCAAAATTACAATGTCTTTAAATTTAACTTTCTTTTCAAAAATCAATTCTTTTACTTGTTTGACTATTTCTTTTGCTTCTTCGGCGCCAGTTTCAAACAAGCCTATTTTCACTTCGCCAAAATCTTCTTTATCAGCAACTAAAACATTGATGGCTTTATGCATATCCCTTAAACTTTTTGAAATGCTATTTGCATGTTCAAGAATTTTTAGTCCACTTCTAAAATTTGATGTCAAATTATATATTTTGGATGCGTTACCATTTTTTAATGGAAAATGTTTTGTGAAATTATCGATGTTTGAAACTGATGCACCTCTCCAGCCATAAATGGCTTGTAAAGGATCTCCCACGGCGGTCACAGGATGAGCATCACCAAATATTTCTACTAAAATCATCCTTTGAATGATTGATGTGTCTTGATACTCATCAAGTAATACGGCTTTAAAATTTGTCCTTAATTCATCCTTTATATTTGTGTTATTTTTAACGAGCTCATAAACAAATCTCATTTGGTCAGAAAAGTCAATTAGTCCAGATTCAAGTTTTTGAACTCTAAATTCTTCTACTAAACTAGCAAGTTCTATTCTTTGTTTTAATGTTTTTTCTAAATCTAATAAATCAACTCTTGGTTTTGTTTGTTGAATTTCTGTAAAAAGTTTATTTGAATATTCAATTATTGTTGATTTATTAAGATTATGTTCTGACATTTGATTATCTAAAGAAACGATTTGTTGAGCAATTCTTCTAGGGCTAGATTCTAAGTATTTAATTTCTAAATTCGTATTAACCAAAGTTTGATACGCCAGCGAAATTCTGGAGGTTTCACTAATTAGTTGTAGATCTGAGTCTATTCCAATACTTAAGCCATAATCACGCAAAATATCTAGGGCAAAAGAATGGTAAGTCGAAACTTTAGGCTCTAAAAAATCTTCGTTTTTAGTTAATTTATTCTTTATTCTTGCTTTTAGTTCAAGACTTGCTTTATTAGTAAATGTTAAACCCAAAATTTCACTTGGCAAAATATTTTCATTTTCTATAAGCCAAATCGCTCTTTCTGCCATGACACTTGTTTTCCCAGTACCTGCACCAGCTAAAACCAAGGAAGGCTCAAGAGGGGCTCTTATCGCCATTAATTGTTCTTTAGTAAATGAAATTTTCATTCCATTACACCTCTGCCTTCTGGTTGGGCAGGACACATTCTTTTAAAACCACAGGTTCTACACATTGGATTTGGAGTAGCTTTGTAATTTTGTGATTTGATAACTTCAAGTGCATCTTTTATAACTTCTTTAATTTTACTTTTTTCTATATCAAAACTTTCTCTTTCAGTAACACCTGATTTATTTTGAAGTCGAAGATAAACTAAATCTGCGCTTTTATCTTTAGCGTTAGATTCAAGTTCCAACTTTAGTGCTTTTTGTTGCACAGCAAGTCGATAAACTCCTAATTGAGGATCAAAGCCTGCTTCATTTTTTGTTAAATTATTTTTAGAAGTTTTAAAATCAATTATGTGAATATTAGAGGTATCTTCAGTATCAGCTTCTAATCTATCTATAAAACCACTTACTTGTACTGTAGCGTCAATGTTTTCAAAATTCATTTCAAAACTAAAATAAATTTCTGCCCCCAAAACTTTTTTATCAGTTCTTTTTAAATGCCAATTAAGTAGATTTTGTAAAATTTCTAAAGTATTTTCATATTCTCTTTTATTTAACCAATCTGATTCAAAATTTAATTGAAACCACACTTTATCTAATTCATGTTTTAGACTTTCAATATTTGGTTTTATTTCATCATTTGTTAAGCCTTGAGCAATAGCATGAATAATTGAACCAATGCTGGCAGAATTTTGTCTTAATAAGATTGCTCCGGCTTTTCTTTCTAGGAACCATTTCAAACTGCAATCTCTTAGTGTAGCTAGACTTGAGGCAGATAATTTAATAAATGATTTTTCTTTTATTACTTCGTAAAAATTGTCATTACTGGAAAAAGTCGCCCACCAATTATGAGGATTACTGTAATTGCTTACAGGACGATTAAAAACATCTTTAGTCTGGTTTAATTTATTGAGTCTTAAGGCAAGTGCTTTCTTAAATTCAGTTGGACCATTTTCATTTTCCGCTAAAAGTCTAAGATTTGTGACAATTGAATTTAAAGATAAATTCTTATTTAAATAACCACTGATATGTTTTGGCTTTTCATTAAAAAAGCTAAACATAAAACTTGAAGGTTCAGCATGGTTTTCATAATCATTTTTAACAGCACTGATCAATATTTTTTGCGAAGCTCGACTTTTTGCAACTTCAAAAAGCCTTTTTTCCTCTTCTAAAATTTCCCTTTTATTAGGAGATCTCACGACGTTTTCATAATCAAGTCTTTCGACTTCAAGTAAAGAATTTCTAAGTTTTACTGAAGGCCAAATATCTGTTTGAAGATCAGGAATTATTACAAATTTTGCCTCTAAACCCTTAACTTTATGGGCAGTAACAATTTTTACTTTCTCATCAATTAATGATTTTTGTTCTATAGTTTCTGCTTGAAAATTTTGTTTGCCTAAATCGTTTATAAAGTTGAGCACACCTCTTGTGCCCAGAGTTCGCTCATCCTCTCTTGAAGCCAAATCAAAGAGTGACAAAATAACGTCTAAATCTTGATCTGCAATTCTTCCTTCCATTCCAAATAAAAGAGCATCATTTCTTAAATTATCGCTCCATTTATTTTCAACCTCTGGAGTTTGAAATAATTCTTTATTTTTTTGACTGATTTCATAATTCCAAATAGACCATAAAACAACTTCGACTCTCTTTTTTTCAATTATCAAATCTTTTGCAGTATGTAATAGGGCAGCTAACGTACGAATCCCTTTAGTAATTTCAATTGGAAGATCATACAAATTTTCATGATCCAAAATGGCTAAGTAAATTGCTTGATCTGAACTTATTTGGGGTTTTTCTAGTTCTTTAATTTTTTTCCTTATTAACCTCGCTGCTTCCCGTATTTCAAAAGTTGAGGCTTGAATTAATGGTCCTTTCAATAAATCTTTAACCATAGTTGGATTCAATGGATTTTTATTTCCCGAAGCTAATTCACCAGCAAATGTCAAACAGTCAATTAAAACTCTTGCTGCAGGTTCTTTCATTAATGGCAAATCTTCAGCATCGATTTCAACTGGAATTCCTAAAGTACTTAAAGCTCTTTGAATATTTTTTAAAGAATTTGAGTTTCTAATTATGATTAGAGTATCTGACCATTTGTTTGAGTTATTTTCAAATTTAAATTTACTTATCTCATTGGCAATATAATTACTTTGGGCAGTAAAACTATCAAACGTTAATAATTCGGGTTCAATATTTATTTTGCATCTATAGTTATATTTTAAATTTATTACTTCATTCAAGCCAAAATCTTTATCAAACCTATCTATTGCTTCGTAGTCTGCTCCTCTAAATTGATATATACTTTCACTTTTGTCTCCGACGCATAATAGAAATCTATTTGGAGATACTAGTTTTTTTAATAATCTGACTTGAGATGCATCAATATCTTGATACTCATCAACGTAGAAATGTGTGTAATTTATATTTAATTCTTTTAAATCTTTAACCTGATGAAGAAGTAAATTAACTCTGTGTACCAACTCGCCATAGTCTATGGATTCAGAAGCATCCAAATTGTCTAGATACATTTCTGCAAAATGTCCTAATGCAATCCAATTCTGATTTTCGAATTTTTGACCAACTTCAATTAACTGATCCGGATCCATTCCTAAACTTCGCATTCTTGCGAGCAAATTTCTAACTTGTCTTACAAAACCTCTAGTTTGTAATGATGGTTTTAAATATGATGGCCAATCGATTGAATCATCTTCTAAAGTTCCCTTAATCAACTCATTTATCATGACTTCTTGTTCTGGACCAGAAAGTAATCGCAATGGTGATAAAGAATAATTTTCACTTAACATTCCTTGATTCATTGCAGATTGCATAACTGCATGAGTAAAAGAATGAAATGTAGAAACTTGAGGAATTGACTTTTCAAATAATCTTCTAGATAAATATTTTCTCATAGTTCTAACTTGATCTCTTGAAAAGCAAAAAATTATTATTTGACTTGCAGAAATTCCACTATTTATTTGTTGTATTACATTTTCTGCCAAAACTAATGTTTTACCAGTTCCTGAATTTCCAGTTACTAAATTTTTTCCAGATTTTAAGGAAACAGCTCGTTGTTGCTCTGAATCCAATTTAGGAGTTTCAATCAGGTCTAATGGCGAATTATCCAATGAGAGATTAGTAAAAACTTCAGGCAACATACTCCTACTTCACCAGTTACCTACGACATGTGTCCGTTCGGCCAAAGTAATCAAGGTAGTGGGACGATAGATTCAATGAACTTTTTCAATAAACAAAGCAAACGTCCTATTGCTAGACGTCCTCGGGACTTAATAAACCTTTTAATTTCGCTGGGCATAACTTTGGCGGTTGTTGTCATAGGAACCTTAGCCGCACGAACTACAGCGGGTTTGGATCAAGACTTAACAATAGCTACCAGAGAACTTCCTGGTTTTGTAATTTTTATTCTCAACACAATCGGTGCTACCGCAATCATTTTTGTACCAGTCATAGTTACTTTTTCTTTATTAACAAGAAATAGGACTAGACAACTAATTGATGCTCTGCTTGCCTCTGGGATTTCTGTTTTATTACTAATTGGTTTATCAATACTTATTATCCAAAGTAATTCACCAAGATTAATTCTGGCAATGACAGGTGGATTACAAACTCAAGGTGTATCTCCCCTAGATCCTTTAATTGCTGGTTTAATTTCTTTTTTAATAATTGCAAGAGTTTTTGATAAAGGTCGACTTGGATTTATTGCAATAATTTCAGTTTTTTCTTTAGTATTTGTATCATCCATCGCTGGTCAAACAACAATTGTTGCTCAAATTGCAAATATTTTGCTTGGCTGGTCAGTCGGTCTTGCAGTTCGTTATGTTCTTGGAACGCCAATAAATAGAGCAAGCGAAGAACAAATAAAAGAAGGAATTGAAGCAGATGGTTTAAAAATTTTAAATATGGATTTTGTCATGGAAACAACTGAAGCAAGAATTTTTAAAGTCAAACTCTCAAGCAATAAAGAATTAAATGTTTGGGTATTTGACTGGGAATTACAAGGTTCTGGAGTAATTAGTTCCTGGCTTCGAGGTCTTTTTTTAAAAACGTCTGGAGATTTCAGAGGAATGAGTATTAGACGAAGAGTTGAAAGAACTGCATTGATTGCTCACGCTATTTCTGCAGTGGGTGTAAAAATTCCAGAAGTAGAAATGGTCAGAGAAATAGAACCTGACTCAATATTTATAGCTCTAGAAAATATTGATGGAAAGAATTTATCTGATTTAGCAAAAGATAACTTTGAATTAAGTGAATTACAAATTGAAGAATTTTTTCAAAATATAAAGAAACTCCACAATGCAGACATCGTGCATAGAGCATTATCTGCCGAGAATATTTTCCTTACAGATAAAAACATTATTGCTTTAACGGCAGTTCATTCTGGAGCAATTGCAGCAACAGAAGTTCAGCAGCGGATTGATCTTGCAGAATCATTAGTGACAATGGCCCGTGTGTCATCTGTTCAGAAAACAATAAATATTGCCAAAAAAGTTTTCAAAACAAGTGAATTAACTGCAGTGATTCCTGCGCTTCAAAAAGTTGCCATGAGTAGAAAGACTCGTAATTACTTAAAAAATAATAAAAATTTATTGCTTGATTTGAGAAAAGGTTTAGGAGAACTTGCTTCCTCTGCAGAGATAGAACCAATTCAATTTCAAAGAGTTAATTGGCGCAATGCTTTTTTAGCTTTTTTCTCGGTATTTGCTCTGTATATTTTAGTTCCACAATTTAGCCAAGTTAATTTTTCTGAATTATTAGCAAAAGCTCAATGGCAATGGGCTGCAATTGCACTTATTAGTTCAACTTTAACTTATATAGCTTCTACGTCACTATTGCTTGCATTTGTCATCCAAAAAGTTAATTGGTTAAAAACATTGCAAGCTCAACTTGCCGCATCCTTTGCTACTTTAGTTACTCCACCAACTTTAGGTTCGGTTGCTGTGAATATCAGGTTCTTAAATAAATCTGGGGTTTCAACAGCTTCTTCAGCAACCGCAGTTGGCGCATCGCAAGTAATTATGTTTTTTATTCACGTAATTTTCCTAGTAATTACAGGAGTTATTGCGGGAGCACAAACCGATTTATCTTTTAGACCACCTCGAATTACCTTATTTATTTTCGTAGTTTTGTTCGCCATCATTATTGTGGCTTTATCTTTTAATCGTGTTAGAAATTGGGTTATTTCAAAAACTAGACCAATTTATTCACAAGTTGGTCCAACTTTGGCAATTATTTTTCAACAGCCAAGACGATTAGTTGTTAGTCTAACTTCTTCAGTTTTACTAAATATTTTTTACATTATTTCTTTTTACGCATCTCTCAAAGCGTTCAATGCTGAAGTTTCATTTTTTACTATTGCTTTTGTTTATTTGGCTGGTGCAACTATCGGTCAAGCAGCACCAACACCTGGTGGAATTGGTGCAGTAGAAGCAACTCTTGTTGCTGGACTTACCGCTACAGGAGTACCTTCAGCTTTAGCTTTATCTGGAGTTTTACTTTACAGAATTGCAACTTTTTATATAAGAGTTTTACCAGGCTGGTTTGCTTTTATTGATTTACAAAGAAAAAATCTTATTTAATTTTTCTTTCTCTCATAGCTAAAAACAATGGAAAAGTAAAAGCAATTGCGGTTACAAAAGATCCCAGAATATAGATCCAAACATATTTCATCTTCAATCTTTTGCCTTCAAAAAACATAAAAATGCTGGCGGCACTTGCTGCAATGAATAAATCTGTGGAGGCAGAAGATACCGCAGGGCTACTTGACCAATCTGCAAAAAAATCACGGCCTTGTTGAATCGCCATAATGTTGAAATACCAAGTTCCAACTAAACCAGCAATACTTAATAATAAATATATTCTTGAGCGTAAATTCCAGTTCTTAAGCATATTTATATTGTTACATCAAATAGATTGGTTTATCTATGGTTTCGCATTCAACACACCTACAAAATGGCATTGATTTATTAAAAGAAACTTGTCCACATCTTGCAAAATTCGTAGACATTAGTGATAGATGTAATTTAAAACCCCAAAAACATTCAGTAAATTTATACTATGAATCTTTAGTTAAATCAATTGTTGCTCAACAAATATCAACTCAAGCAGCACTTACAATTAGTAATCGACTCAGTAAATTAACTAGAAATAATATTACCCCCAGAGTAATTACCAACAAAACAGATAAACAACTTGCTGAAATTGGTTTATCTAAATCAAAAATTAAAGCAATTAAAGGTTTAGCTACTTCTCAACTTGAAAAAGAAATTGATTTAGCTTTATTGAAAGACATGAGTGATGAAGAAGCAGTAAAAACTTTAAGCTCACAATTTGGTATCGGGCGATGGACTGCTGAGATGTTTTTGATGTTTACCTTAGGCAGATTAAATATTTGGCCTGTAGGAGATTTAGCAGTTAGAAGAGGATGGCAAGTAAGTCATGGATTAAGAGAAATGCCTAATGAGAAAAAGTTAGAACCTTTGGGAAATCCATTTAGTCCATATCGATCTATTGCTGCTTGGTATTGCTGGCGAGTACTTGAACCCAAAGAACCCTGGTAGGAATTCATTAAAAGTTGAAAGTAGATTAAGAAAAGACATGTTTAACAAAAATGAGATTCAATTAAAATCAAAAGAAGAATTCGCTATTATGCGAAAAGCTGGTCGAGTCGTTGCACTTTGTTTGGAAGAAATTAAAAATCAGATAAAACCAGGTATGTCTACAAAAGATTTAGACAAAATTGCTTATTCAATAATGGAAAAAGAAAATGCCAAACCTTCTTTTCTTGGTTATCACGGCTATCCTGCTGTGATTTGTGTATCGGTTAATGAAGAAGTTGTTCATGGAATTCCACGTGAAGACAAAATAATTCAAGATGGAGATTTAGTAAGTGTGGATTGTGGAGCCATTATTGATGGATGGCATGGCGATGCTGCCGTAACAATCGGAGTAGGAAATGTAAAACCAGAACACAAAAAATTAAGTGAAATTACTGAAAAAGCTCTGCAAGTAGGAATTAATGCTGCAATTGCAGGTAAAAGAATCGGAGATATTGGTTTTGCAATTGAAAAATTTGTTAAAACTTTTAGTGATTTAAAAATAGGAATTTTAGAGGATTATG
>JBEAYY010000015.1:0-24029 GCA_041170365.1 Actinomycetota bacterium | reverse complement strand
ATGTCACAACTGTTTCAGGACAAAAAAAGATTGTTGAAGAAATAGGCAAATCTTTTCCTGGAGTAAAAATCGTCACCTCTGGTGGGAAAAATATATTACGAAAAGTTAAAAATGAAAAATGTATTGTTGTAGCAACTCCAGGTGCCGAACCAATTTCTGAGGATCCATATTCGGCTTTGATTGTTATCGATGCTTACTTATATTTAGCCAAAGGTGGTTTATCTAGTTATGAAGATACTTATAGAAAATGGATAAATGCAATTAGTCTAGTCAAGAAGAGATCTGAGTCAGGAAAAGTTTATATAAATCTTGACACCAATAATTTAATCATTCAGTCATTTCTGAAACAAACAAGTAACTGGTTTCTAGATAAAGAGTTATCAATTCGAAATGAAACAAATTTATATCCAGTAAAAGATATGTTTGTTGCTACGGGACAGATAAGTGAAATCAATGAATTAATCTCTGAATTCTCCAACATTGAAGATTTAACTTTTCTTGGGCCAAATATCAATGAAAATAGTAACGAATCAAGAGTCATTTTTTCTACAAAAAATACTGCTAATTTCTTAATTCATTTAAGATCTCTGATAAATCGCTTTAGTCTTAAGAAAAGAAATCCTGTGCGAGTAAAATTTAATCCTTACGATATCGACTGAAATAAAAGTATTACACTAGAGTTATGTCAATTAAAAGCATCAAAGTTTTCGGTGATCCAATTCTTACTAGAAAAGCTGATGAAGTTACAGA
The DNA here is from genome assembly GCA_041170365.1 of Actinomycetota bacterium. GTDB lineage: Bacteria > Actinomycetota > Actinomycetes > S36-B12 > UBA5976 > ATZT02. The sequence continues at coordinate 23,279 of JBEAYY010000015.1, read as the reverse complement.
ATTTGATAAGGAAATAAGAAATCTTGTAAAAGATTTAACAGAGACAATGTTAGATGCGCCAGGTGTTGGATTAGCGGCACCTCAAATTGGGGTATCTCTAAGAGTTTTTACTTATTGTGTTGAAGAAGATAAACCTGGTCATTTAATAAATCCTGTTTTGAAACTAACTGAACAAAATCAAATTGGTGATGAAGGTTGCTTGTCAGTTCCTGGTTTAGCTTTTAACACAGAAAGATCCTATGGAGTGATAGCGACTGGTAAAAATATGTTTGGAGAAGATGTTGTGATTGAAGGATCTGAACTTTTAGCAAGATGCATACAGCATGAAACTGATCATTTAGACGGAATAATCTTTGTAGACAGATTAGATAACGATACTCGTAAATTAGCAATGAAGGCAATTCGAGAATCCGAATGGTTCGGGGTAGATAAACCAAATATTAAAATTAGTCCTCATGACACATTTGGTTTGTCTATATAAATGAAGATTCTATTTTTAGGTTCACCAAAAACTGCAATTCCAATTCTTGAAAAGATTCACAAATCTAAACATGATTTAGTTGCAGTAATTACTCAATCTGCAAAGCCTAAGGGGAGAGAAAAAAAACTAAGTAAAACCGATATAGCAATATATTGTCATGAAAAGAATATAAAAACTTATGAGTCAGATGACATTAATCAATTATTTAAAAATGAAGTAAATGATTTAGAATTCGATTTAGCAATTGTTGTTGCCTATGGTCAAATTATTCCGACTCATATTTTAAAGAAATCTAAGTTTGGTTGGATTAATTTGCACTATTCGTTATTGCCAGAATTTAGAGGAGCAGCACCGGTTCAATGGGCAATCTTGAAACAAGTCTTAGAGACTGGAATAACTTGGTTTCAAATAGATGAAGGACTTGATACAGGACCAATTTTGAAACAAAAAAGCATCGAGATTAAAGATTTTGACTATAGTCAACTAATAAATAAATTAAATGATCTTGCTATTGAAGATTTGGAGGAGTTTCTCAATAGAATTGAAAATGGAACTATAGATAAAATAGGTCAAAAAGGCGATCCTTCTTTTGCACCCAAGATAAACGAATATGACCTAAAAGTAGATTGGCATCAGAATCTAGAAAATGTTAAATCAAAAATTAAGGCCGGAAATGAACATTTATATGCTTGGACCAATTTTCAGGGACAGAAAATCAAAATTTTGAATAGTTTAGGAAGCGGTGAAGATTATTTAGATCCAGGTTGCATTCAAAAAAAATCTAAAACCGTATATGTTGGCACTACTTCAAAGCCATTAATTTTAGGTGACGTGATACCTCAGGGAAAGAAACAAATGACTGCATCTGATTGGTTAAACGGCATCCAAAATAAAGAAAATCTTGAATTTGAATAGATTTTTACTACTTAGATATCCGAACATATTACAAAGCCAGTAATCTATTTCCATGGACATTAAAATTGCAGCCAGCATTTTGAATGCAAATCCAATTAACCTTGAACAAGAATTGATAAATGTAAAAGATTCAATTGATTGGATCCACTTCGATGTGATGGACAATCATTTTGTCCCAAATTTAAGTTTCGGGAAAAACCTTTTAGACGCGCTATCAAAAAAAAGAATCAAACCTTTAGATGCACATTTAATGATTGAAAATCCCGATAAATGGGCCATAGATTATGCAGACGCTGGAGCTGATTCAGTAACTTTTCATCTAGAAGCTGCAAAAGATCCATTAAAAATAATTAAAGATATACACAGTTTAAATAAAAAAGTTGGAATAGCAATCAAACCTAAAACAAAATACGAACAAGTTAAGGATTTACTTCCTTTGATAGATGTTTTGTTAGTTATGACGGTGGAGCCAGGTTTTGGTGGCCAAAAATTTATGGATGACATGTTAGACAAAGTTAAACAAGCTCGAGCAGAAATAAATAAAACTAATTTGAAAGTTTGGATACAAGTCGATGGTGGAGTTGGATACCAAACAATCGAAAAAGCTACTGATGCAGGCGCAGATTTCTTGGTCGTGGGATCAGCAGCATTTGCAACTGCAAATCCTGATAAGGCAATGCAGGAATTGCGTCAATTAGCAATAGCTTCAGCAAAATAAAATGGTGTTTCAATCAGATAATCATTGGCTGTCGATTGCTCATGAATTATCACTAGTACCAATGAGTGTGAAACGAAATCCAAGAGTTGGATGTGTAATCGTTGATTCGTCTGGACTATTGGTTTCACAAGGTTTCCATCAAGGTTATGGAACCAGTCATGCTGAACAAGTAGCCATTAATAACGCTAAAGGTAAAACAAAAGATTCGACATTATTTGTAAATCTTGAACCTTGTAATCACATTGGCAAAACACCATCTTGTTGTAGCTTGATCGTGGAATCTGGAATAAAGAGAGTTGTCTTTTCGAGAAAAGATCCAAATCCTGTTACTTCAAACAACATTGCATTTTTAAAGCAAAATGGAGTTGAAGTAGTTCAAATGAATCCAGGCAACAAGTATTCAAAAATTAATTATCGCTGGTTAAAGTCATATGAATTGGAAAGACCATATGTAAGTGCAAAAATTGCAATTTCAATTGATGGAAAAGTGAATACTAGTAGTAATAAGAGTTTTAGACTTACCAGCAAAGAAGCAGAGTTGGAAGTTCATGAGATAAGAAATGGAAACGATGCTGTAATTTCAGGTGCAAATTCTGTTTTAATTGATAATTCAAAATTGACGGTTCGTTATCCAAAGAAGTTGAAAAAAGAAATGCAACCTATTCGCTATATAATTGGAGAATCCAAAATCCCTAGTTCATTTAACATTTTTAAAGAAGATGCAGAAACAATTTTGCTACCTCGTTTAAATCCAAGACTAATTTTGGAAGAGATGTGGAAAAATGATATTCGGACTGCTTTATTAGAAGCTGGTCCTAGATTATTAAGTAAGTTTCTAGAAAGTAATTTTGTAGATGAATTAATTATTTACATGGCACCAGTAATTTTAGGTCGTGGCGATGATTTCTTGATGGAAAATATCCCTGGGCTTAAGGATCAAAATTGGCGAATCGCTAATGTAGGACTAGTTGGAAGAGATTTACGACTGCATTTATTAATTAATTAATAGGATAAAAATGTTTACTGGCATAGTCCAAGCAATAGGCACTATAAAGAGCATAGAAACATTAAGTGATGAATCTAGACGAATCAGTGTTAAATGTTCAAATTTAGGATCCAATTTTTCTATAGGTGAAAGCATTTCTGTTAATGGGGTTTGTTTATCCGTAGAATCACAAGAGCTTGATGTGCTCACTTTTACAGCCGTAAAGGAAACAATTTTAAAAACTAATTTTAAAGAACTAGAAGTTGACTCACAAGTTAATCTCGAGCGAGCTGCCACATTAAGCACATTTCTAGGTGGACATTTAGTTACAGGTCATGTAGATAAAACATTAAAAATTCTTGATGTTCAAGTTAGTAAAAATTGGACAGTTATTGAGATTGAATTTGATAATGATGATAGAAAATATTTGATCCCTAAAGGTTCAATAACGATTAATGGGGTTTCTCTTACTGTAAGTGATTTGCAATCAAAATCATTTAAGACAAATTTAATACCTCAAACCCTTAGTGAAACCAATCTTAAAGACCTTAAAGTTGATGATTTTGTAAATATTGAATTTGATTTAATCGGAAAATATGTTTTGAATAAAGTATTGGAACAAAATGTTTAAAAATATACAAAACATGATTAATATCATTCAAAATGGAGATTCAATAACAATAGTTGATGATTATCAGGATTTTTCGACAGCAAGTATTTTAATGAATCCAGAAAAAATCAATAGAACATTCCTTGAATCTTTAAGTAAACAATTTAATTATGAGATGACATTTTGTTTAGAAACTCAAGATTTAGAAAGGTTGGGTTTTAAATCTTTAACTTCAGAAGGCTTTATTTATCGTTTTAATCAAAAATTACCAAAAGTAATTTCAAAGAGTGTTGTGTCTGAGAATGATCAATTAATCAAACAAATCAGTACAATAAATCAATTACTAGATAGAAATTCAACTAAAGACAATTTTGTTTCTCCAGGAGTCGTACAACTATCTTGTTCAACTATCGGAGGAGTTCTCCGTAGGACAGGACATACAGAAGCAGCACTAGATCTAAAAAAAATGGCTGGACAGTATCCTGCAGCAGTAATTTTGCAGATTGAAGTTAATCAAAATAATAGAGATTTATTCATCAATTTCTTGAGAGAAAATAATTCTGAAGCCGTGTCACTTTCTGAAATCATTGAATACAGAAGACAAAACGAAAAACAAGTTGAACTATTTTCCACAAGTCAATTGCCAACTACATATGGTGATTTCAAAGCCTACGCTTATAAATCTCTTATAGATGGTTTCTCGCATATTGCTTTAGTAAAAGGTGATATCGGAGATGGTGAAAATGTTTTAGTTAGAGTACATTCTGAATGTTTAACGGGAGACGTTTTAGGTTCACTTCGATGTGATTGTGGAGAGCAATTACATGCTGCATTGAAAAAAATCGAATATGAAAAAAGGGGAGTGCTTCTTTATATTAGAGGTCACGAAGGAAGAAGTATCGGGCTTCTAAATAAAATTGCAGCTTACGATTTACAGGACAAAGGGTTAGACACAGTAGAAGCAAATATCGAACTTGGTCTACCTGCAGACGCTAGAGATTATGGAACAGGTGCTCAAATCCTGTCGGATCTAGGGATTAAGAGTATGAGACTACTAACCAATAATCCTTCCAAGAGAGCAGGTCTTGAAGGTTACGGATTAAAAATATCTGAAAAGGTAGCATTAATTGTTGAATCTAATTCTGAAAACCTTAAATATTTGAATACTAAAAAGGAAAAGATGGGCCACGAGATACCAATGAATGAGAAGAAATAAATGACTTCCCCTCAAAGAATTCCAAATATAAATATAACTAAAGTCCCTAGTTCAACTAAAGTCGCTGTGATCACTGCTTTGTGGAATACAGATTTAACTGAAAAAATGGAGAATGAGTGCTTAAAAGAATTAAATAAACACAAAATAAAAGTTAAGTCATTCAAAGTTGCTGGTTCATTTGAACTGATAGCTGCTGCAAAAACTGCATTAGTAAAAAAATATGACGCCGTAATAGTTTTAGGTGTTGTACTAAATGGCGAAACACCACACTTTGATTACGTATGTCAAGCAGTCGCAAATGGAATGACTCAATTAGCGGTCGAATTTGGTAAACCTATTGGATTTGGAGTACTAACTTGCAATGATTATCAGCAGGCATACCAAAGGTCGGGTTTTAAGGATTCAAAGGAAAATAAAGGCAAAGAAACAGCAGAAGCAGTTCTTTTAAGTTTACTTACACATAAACAATTGGCTAAATAAATCTTATTTTTTTTCTTGATATAGAATTATTCACAAACAGAGGATTTTATGAAAACTTTTGATCAATTATGGCAAGAATTGAATGAAAAAGTAAATACTCAAGACTCCAGTTCTACAACCGTCAAAGCAGTAAATGAAGGCGTTCATCAAGTAGGTAAGAAAGTAGTAGAAGAAGCTTCTGAAGCATGGATGGCTTGTGAACATGAATCCAAAGAAAGAGCAGCTGAAGAAATATCACAATTGATTTACCAAACACAAGTACTGATGCTTGCTTCTGGTATAAAAATAGAAGACGTTTACAGGAAGTTATAAATGCTTAGAATTGCAATTCCCAATAAAGGGCAGTTAGCTGAACCAACTCAAAAATTATTGAGAGAAGCCGGTTTTTTAAGAAGTCATCACCCACGCGACTTAGTAGTAAGTGATCCTGAAAATGATATTGAGTTCTTTTTTCTTCGTCCTCGAGACGTGGCAACATATGTTGGAGAAGGAACATTAGATTTTGGCATCACTGGAAATGATTTATTGATTGACTCAATGTCATCAGCAAATGTAATGATTGAACTAGGTTTTGGTAAATCAACCTTTAGAATTGCCGCTGACGCTAAGTCTAGTATTAAAAATTTTAATGATTTAGAGAATAAAAAAATAGCAACAAGTTATGCAAACCTTCTATCTAAATGGTTAATCGAACAATCAATTAAATCTGAAATAATAAAACTTGATGGTGCTGTGGAGAATGCAATCAGACTAGGTGTCGCTGATGCCATAGCAGATGTTGTTGATACAGGAACAACAATGAAACAGGCTGGATTGAACTTCATTGGTGATGCAATTTCTAAATCACAAGCAGTTTTGATAAAAAGCAAAAAACTCAAAGAATCATCTGAAGTTGAAACTTTCATGAGAAGAATAAACAGCGTCTTAGTCGCTCGTGAATATGTGATGATGGATTACGACGTTGAGAAAAATAATTTAGATAAGGCAACAGTTATAACTCCTGGTTTTGAATCACCTACTATTTCACCACTACAAGAAACAAATTGGGTTGCAGTTAGATCTATGGTGAAAAAGTCAGAAGTTCATAAGTGTATGGATGAACTATACAAAATAGGTGCAAAAGCAATAATAGTTACAGAAATAATGGCTTGTCGTCTCTAAATTTTTCAGACGAATTTAGCAAAAATAATCACAAACTTGTAAAATTTTTGTTGAAAAAATCTAATGAATCTAATATTGATTTAATTGAAACTATATCCGAATCTAAATTCTTGGTTGCACTCTTTAAGTCAAAAGATAAAAAAGAAATGCAGCAGGCAATGATAAAACTAAAAGATAATATGACCTATTTGCTTGCTTTTTCCACGTTGAGTGGTCTTGTCAAATGGAATAGTGAAGCAAGACCCCTACCATTAAGTGCAAGAGAAGTAACAGAAAATGTCAATAAACTTGAATTAAACGGATTCATAATTGACATTAATGAGGAGCATAGGTTCAAAGTTGATGAACATATATTAATAGAATTAAATAGAAAGTTCTTTCCACCGGATTACAAAAGTGAAGATTTGAGAAAAGAAATCTTGAGAATAGTTGCAGATTTTCCTGAAATTGACTCAATTTCAATTGAAGATTCAATAAATTGCAGTGCCAGAATTATTTTCCATTCCAAAAATGACATTTCTGATCAAGTTATAGAAATAAGTCAAAAATTGAGAGAAAATCAAGAGATTTTATTGCTTGCCCCACAAGGATTGGATTTATTAGTTCAAAAAAACTGACCTGATATGCTTGAAGTCCTATCACCGACAGGTGATACACAAGCGGAGAAATCCCACCTTTTAAGTCGTTTAAAAGATTTATTAGGTTAAAAGTAAGTGAAATAAATTTCACACTTCTTTGGTTTGTGGCGTGATAACGCGCGGAAGAAACAAAAGGAGTAGGTATCAGCGTAGAACCACGAATCAATGAACGAATTCGCGTTCCTGAAGTGCGTTTGGTTGGACCAAATGGCGAACAAATCGGTGTTATTCGAATTGAAGAAGCTATTCGCTTAGCGCAAGAAAACGATTTGGATCTTGTAGAAGTAGCTCCAGAGGCTAGGCCACCAGTGGCAAAAATCATGGATTATGGAAAATACAAGTATCAAGAAGCACTAAAGGCTCGAGAAAATAGACGAAGTCAAGTCAATGCAGTTGTAAAAGAGATGAAAATTCGTCCAAGAATTGAGAGTCATGATTACGACACAAAGAAAAATCACATTGAAAGATTTTTACTTGGTGGAGACAAAGTAAAAGTGACAATTATGTTTCGTGGTAGAGAGCAATCTAGACCTGAAATGGGATACAAATTATTAGCACGATTGGCAGAAGATCTTGCTGAAGTAAGTGTTATTGAATTTGCTCCTAAACAAGATGGTCGAAATATGGTGATGGTTCTTGCGCCGAATAGAAGAAAGTCAGATGCGGTGAAAGCTAAAACTTCTAATGTTAAAAGTGCTAGCGCACCTAAGTCAGCTCCTAAATCTAAGGAAAAAGAGGAATAGTAATGCCGAAGATGAAAACACATAGTGGTGCCAAGAAAAGATTCAAAAAAACTGGCACAGGAAAAATTACACATGAAAGAGCAGGAAGACGACATTTGTTGGAATCCAAATCAAGCAAAAGAACCAGAAGACTTGCTTCTGAACCACAACTTGCCCCAGGTGATTCAAAAAAAGCACAAAGAATGTTGGGCTTACGCTAATTAATTTTTAGAAAGGAAAGAAGATGGCAAGAGTAAAAAGAGCAGTCAACGCGCACAAGAAACGACGCGTTGTTATGGAAGAAGCAAAAGGTTATCGTGGTCAAAGATCTCGTCTATACCGAAAAGCTAAAGAGCAGATTCTTCATTCAAAGGTTTATTCTTTTAATGATCGTCGTGAGAAAAAAGGTCAATTTAGAAGACTTTGGATAACTAGAATTAATGCAGCCGTTAGAGACAATGGCTTAACCTACAATCGATTTATTCAAGGGCTAAATTCTGCGGGAATCGAAATTGACCGAAGAATGCTAAGCGAAATGGCTACTAACGATCCACAAGCTTTCAAGTCACTTGTTGATGTAGCTAAATCTGCAATTGGTAAAGCTTCTTAATAAATATTCATCTTGGTTGGTTAGTCAAACCGAATTAGGTCCAAAATCAACCAAGATAATAAAAATCTCTGGATTACTTGAAAAAAGAAATCGGCGTAATTCAAATTTTTTTCTTGTCGAAGGTGAAAATGCGGTCGAAGCCTGTGCAAATACAGGAAATTTAGTAGAAATTTTCTGCACAGTTGATTATTTAAGTAAGAATATAATTCTTGATAAATTATTAAAAAAAGTAAATATTAAAATAAATTTAGTAAGTGACAAAGCATTAAAAAAGATATCAGATACTGAAAGTCCTGCAGGAATAGTAGGGGTATCCAAATCAATCAACAAACATTTAGAAAAAGGCGATCTTGTAGATAAGAATTTTATTACGGTTCTATTTGAGATCTCTGATCCTGGAAATGTTGGAACCATATTACGATCTGCCGATGCTTTCGGATCAGATCTGGTAGTCATAATAGGTAACTCAGTGGATGTAACAAATGGCAAAATAGTCAGATCCAGTGCTGGAAGTATTTTTAACTTAGAAATTAGAAACACTGATCTAGCCAAATTTATGGATTTAGCAGATTTTTTCAAAGGTAATATTTATCAAACCAGAGCTGATGCTACGAAATCTCTAGATAAAGTAGCTGTACAAGCGCCAGTAATGTGGATTTTTGGAAACGAAGCCCATGGCTTGAAGTCATTTCCTAAAAATTTAGGTTTGAATGTCTGCATTCCAATGAGGGGCAAAACAGAGTCGCTAAATGTCGCAACTGCAGCCACTTTGTGCATGTATGAGACAGCAAAACATAGAAGTATTAAATAAGATTTTAAATTATCTAACAATTATTGATTGGGAGTGGGTGAGAAGATGAAAGAAGAGGACTTTCAATCAATTCTGCAAAGAGCAAAAGCTGATATCGAAAAAATAAACAATATTGATGAATTTAAAGTTTTAAAAAATAGATTGATAGGGGATCAATCTGATCTTGCAAAAATTAATCGTGAGATTGGAAAACTTGAAGCGTCAGAAAAAGCTAAAGTAGGTCAGTTAGTTTCTAAAACTAGAAGTCAATTACAGGAAATACTTGAAAATAAATTAAATGAGATAAACAGCCTAAGAGAAGAACAATTATTATCTGCTGAAGCTGTTGACGTTTCTGAAGTTACGGCATCTAAGAATAGATTTAATTCATCTTCAGGCTCAAGGCATCCAATCAATTCAATTACATATTTGATTTCAGATATTTTTGCAAGAATTGGATACGAGGTTGCTGAAGGTCCCGAAGTAGAATCTACTTGGTTTAATTTCGATTCTTTGAATATTTCCGAAAGTCATCCATCAAGATCAACATCCGATACTTTTTATATCGATGACATAGATTCAGGAATTGTTTTGAGAACTCAAACATCACCAGTACAAATGCGAGTGATGCTCGAACAAGAACCTCCAATATATGTGATATCTCCAGGTAAAGTTTTTAGATTTGACGAGTTAGATGCAACACACACCCCTGTATTTCACCAAGTTGAAGGTTTGGCTATCGACAAAGATTTAACTATGTCAGATTTAAAAGGAACTTTAGATTATTTTGCAACTTCACTTTTCGGACAAGAAGTTGAAACCCGTTTTCGTCCTTCATACTTTCCTTTTACAGAACCAAGTGCAGAAATTGATTTTAAATGTTTTATTTGTAAAGGTAAGAAATCTTCTTCAACATGCAAGGTCTGTAAAGGTGAAGGTTGGATCGAGTGGGGTGGATGTGGCATGGTCAATCCCAACGTTTTACTAACTGCTGGAATAGATCCAAAAAAATATACTGGATTTGCATTTGGAATGGGAATTGAAAGAACATTAATGCTTAGACATGGAGTGCAAACCATGCATTATTTAGTTGAAGCAGATATTCGTTTTAATTCTACTTTTGGATTGAGTTTATAGATGAAGTTACCAATTAGTTGGATAATGAAACATGTTAAAACAAGTAGGGTTGTAAAAGTTAATGAAATTGTAGATTCATTAACAAATTTAGGATTTGAAGTCGAATCTGTATCTACTTATGGAAATGTTTCGGGACCATTAGTGATTGGCCAAGTATTAAAAATAGAACCACTTACTGAGTTTAAAAAACCAATTCGATATTGCACAGTTGATGTTGGAGCAAAGAAAGTCGGAATCGTGTGCGGAGCAAGTAATTTTTCACAAAACGATTTAGTAGTAGTTGCATTACCAGGAAGTATTTTACCGGGAGATTTTAAAATATCGGAAAGAGAAACTTACGGCAAAAAATCTCAAGGAATGATTTGTTCAGCAAAAGAGTTAAATATTAGTGATGATCATTCAGGAATCTTAGTTTTAAATGAAAAAGTAAAATTAGGTACTGATGCAAAAAAAATACTTGGTTTGAATGAAACGGTGATTGATATTTCGGTTCTACCAGACAGAGGCTATGCGCTAAGTGTTAGAGGAATAGCAAGAGAACTTTCCACAATATTAAAAGCTAAATTTGATGATCCTGTAAATGAAAAAATAACTAAAGTAACCAAATCAAAAAAGATAAAAGTGAAGATCTCAACAAAAAATGCAAGTAAAATTGCCCTAGTACGCGTTGAAAATTATCAATCTAGTTCTGTAACGCCACTTTTCATACAAAATCGTTTAAATCAATGTGGAATTAGAACCATCTCATTACCAGTTGATTTGACAAATTATTTCATGATTGAAATGGGTCAGCCTTTACACGCTTTTGATGCAGATAAAGTACAAGGAACTATCGAAATTAGAGCAGCTAAAAATAATGAAAAATTGGAAACTTTAGATCATGTTGTAAGGAATTTAGATGCAAATGATTTAGTTATCGCTGATTCTAAAAAAGCAATATCACTAGCAGGAGTAATGGGTGGTTTAAATAGTGAAGTAGTAGAAACGACAGCAAATCTGGTAATCGAGTCAGCCATTTTTGATTCAGAAACTATCAGTTCCTCTGCAAGAAAACACAAATTACCAAGTGAAGCTTCTAAGAGGTTTGAACGAGGTACAGATTATGAAATCAATGAAATTGTTGCTATAAAAACTGCTCATTATTTACAAAAATATGGCAATGCAAAAATAGAAGGTCTGGCCTCAATAAGCAAAAACAGAATTCCAGTAAAAATAGCATTTGATATGAATGAATTTACACGACTTACCGGACTTAAAATGTCAAATAAAGAGATTATTCAAATTCTTGAAAGTCTTTATTTATTCTCTAGTATTAAAGGTTCAAAATTATCCGTAAAGATTCCATCTTGGCGGCACGATTTAGCAAATCAAGCAGATTTAGTTGAAGAAATTCTAAGGGTTTGGGGTTATCATAAAATTAAAGGAAGTTTAAGAACTTCAAATAAGTCTGTTAAGAAAAATAGCGCTTTTGAATTTAGAAACTTATTAAGTAATAAATTGTCTTCATTGGGTATGACCGAGATTATTAATTACCCGTTTTGTAGTGAAAAGGATTTCGTATTCAGCGCAAATAAGTCAGCAGTTTCAGTGAAACTTATAAATCCAATATCTGAGAATGAGCCATTTTTACGAACTAGTCTTTTTCCTGGACTTTTAAAGGCTCTAGAAAGAAATATATCAAGAGGCCAAGAAAATGTATCGATTTATGAAGCTGGAAGTGTGTTTTATAGCAATGGTTTAAAACCAAATAATAGTAGAATTAAATTATTACAAAAACCAAGTTCAACTGTTATTAAATATCTAAATGAATCTTTACCAAGACAACCTCTTTTTATTAATGGATTATTTTCAGGTTCTATAAAAAGTTTAGGTTCACTTAAAAATGACATACTGATAGATTGGCGCTATCCAATTTCACTAATTGATGAAGTCTTTAAAGAAATTGGGATTGTTTCAGAAGTAGAAAATTCTCTTCATCCATCATTTCATCCTGGAAGATGCGCTTCTTATAAAGTTGGCGGAGATGTCTTGGGCTTTGCAGGTCAAATTCATCCAAAGATGAGTGAAAATTATGGTTTGAAGGGTCAAATTTACGGATTTGAGATTTATCCTGAAATTTTAATAAAACATGTCTTAACTAAACAGGCTCTCACTTTCTCAACGTTGCCAGTAGTAAAAGAAGATTTAGCTTTTATTTTTAATAAACAAGTAAAGGCTCAAAAAGTTGTGGATCTTATTTCTAATTCGATTAGTGATTTAATCGAGTCAGTAACTCTATTTGATGCTTACCAAGGTCCAAATTTGCAAGAGGGTAAAAAATCATTAGCATTTAGCATTCGTCTTAGATCATCAGAAAGAACTTTGAAGACAGAAGAAGTTCAGCAGGTAAGAAACGAGATAATCGCGAAAGTCGAGAAAGAGTTCGGGGCTCAGTTAAGATAGTTTTATGCGCATATGCGTATAATTGACTCATGGACGTAAGTATCTTTGGCGCCTCAGGATATGCCGGCGGGCAACTACTTAAATTAATCGCAAAGCATCCTATTTTTAATTTGAAATATGCTTTCGCGGAAACAAAAGTTGGGACAAAAATCTCCAATGAGCATACTTTTTTGACTGAAATATACGACCAGGAATTTGAATCTTATGACAAATCTAAAGTCTCAAAAGACGATATTTTGCTTTTTGCGTTACCTCATGGCCAATCTGGAAAATTAATCAGTGATTTTCTAGATCATCAAATAGTTGATTTGGGTGCTGATTTTAGACTTAAGGAAAAAGATAATTGGCACAAGTACTATGAAGGTGATTTTGCGGGATCATGGTTGTATGGATTACCTGAAATTAAAGGTAAAAAAGAATTAATTTCTAAATCAAAACATGTTGCAAATCCTGGTTGTTATGCCACAGTAATTAATTTATCCTTAGCACCCTTCTTGCAGGAGAAATTAATTGATCTTAATTTTATTTCCGTAGTTGGAATAAGCGGTACTACTGGAGCAGGTAAAAAGAGTAATCAAAATTTATTAGCAAGTGAAGTAATGGGATCTATATCTAATTATAAAATGGGTGGTAAACATCAACACATAGCAGAAATTGAAGAAACTCTTCAACAAATTAGTGACCAAGAAGTGCGTCTAAGCTTTAATCCAACTCTAGGACCTTTTACAAGAGGTATTTTGACAAATACATCATTTAGAATGAATCAAGATTTAGATATTAACGAGTTACATCAAATTTTCAGTAGGTATTACGAAAAAACGCATTTTATTAAATTAATAAATGGTAGAAATGTCTCAACAAACGAAGTTATTGATACAAACGAAGCTAGATTTAATATTTATCTAGATAAAAATACAAGTCTAATTACAGTAGTTGGAGTTATTGATAATTTGATTAAAGGTGCAGCAGGTCAAGCAATTCAAAATTTGAATTTAATGAATGATTTAGATGAAAAATTAGGATTGTCTTAATGAGCGTTACTTATCCTTTAGGTTTTATTGCCGCAGGAATTAACTGTGGTTTAAAAGAAGAAAAGAAAGATATTTCACTAATTGTCAATCAGGGTCCTAATTTTGACGCAACAGCTGTATTTACTACTAATCAAATTAAAGCTGCACCAGTTCTTTGGTCAAAGGAAGTATTAAAAACTTTAAAATTAAAAGCCGTTTTATTAAATAGCGGTGGTGCAAATGCATGTACAGGTAGTAAGGGTTATCAAAACACACATGAAAGTGCTGAACTAACAGGCAAACTATTGAATATAGGTGCTGCTGATGTAGCTGTTTGTTCAACAGGTTTAATAGGCAAACAACTAAATATGGAAAAAATTAAAAGAGGTATCAATTATCTTGTAGAAAACTTGTCAACAAATGGTGGAATAGACGCTGCTGAGGCAATCCTTACTACAGACTCTCACATAAAAAATATTGAATTAGATGCTCAGAAGTACAAGATTGGCGCGATGATTAAAGGTGCAGGGATGCTTGCCCCTGATCTAGCAACAATGCTTTGTGTAATTACAACAGATGCAGATATATCAAAATTGAATTTCAAACAAATTCTTATTAACGCCGTAAATGAAACATTGAATCGACTAGATTCAGATGGCTGCACATCGACAAATGATTCTGTAATATTGATGTCTTCCGGAGCTTCAGGATTTCAACCTGAAAGTAAAGACTTTGAAGAATCATTACTAAAAGTCTTGAAAGAATTGTCAATTCTTCTAATAAATGATGCTGAAGGATCAACAAAAAATATTGAAATCCTAATAAATAACGCAAGAACTGAAGAGGAAGCTGTTGAAATAGGAAGATTAATTGCTAGAAATAATCTCTTGAAGTGTGCTTTTTTTGGTGAAGATCCAAATTGGGGAAGAATCCTGGCGGCTCTTGGAAACACTAGTTCAAAAATAGATCAAGATAAAATTGATGTTCGCATTAATGACGTTTTAGTTTGTGAATCTGGAATGTCATGTGACGATGAAGTTAAGGTTGATTTGTCCAAAAGAAATATCAAAGTAGAAGTTGATTTAAACCTTGACGACAAGAGTGCCACGATTTGGACAAATGATCTTTCGATCAAGTATGTTCACGAGAACTCGGCTTATTCCTCATGACAATTTCGCAAGAAACTGCACTAGTTAAAGCTGGGGTATTAGCAGAAGCGCTACCTTGGTTGCTTAAATTTCAAAACTGCATTGTTGTTATCAAATTCGGCGGGAATGCCATGGTTAATGAGCAGTTATTATCTCAGTTTGCACAGGATGTTGTTTTTCTTAAATTGGCTGGTTTAAAACCAGTGGTTGTACATGGAGCAGGTCCTCAAATTACAGACGCCCTAAATCAATCTGGAATTGAATCAGTCTTCACAAATGGTTACCGAGTTACAGATGATAAATCAATAGTTATCATCAAAAAAGTACTTAAAAATGTTCAAAATCAGTTAGTGGAAAATATCAATAAATTAAAACCCATTGCTATTGGAGTTTCAGGTGATGAAGACAACGTCATAAGAGCTGAAAAAAAATCATTAATACAAGATGGTTTAGAAATGGATCTTGGTTTAGTTGGTCAAATTTCTGATATAGATGCGAAAAAAATCATTGATATGTTGGAAAAAAATTGTATCCCTGTTATATCTTGCTTAGGAATCGACAAATCAGGAAAAGTTTTAAACATTAATGCAGATGAAGGTGCATCTGCTATGGCAAAATTTCTTGGTGCTCAAAAGTTTGTTCTTTTAACAGATGTGGTCGGACTACTTGAAAACTATCCTGACGAAAAGAGTTTAATTCAAACAATTTCAGTACAAGATTTGCAGAAAATAATTCCGAATTTGGATAAAGGTATGCGACCAAAAATGGAAGCTTGTTTAGACGCTGTGATTAATGGGGTAAGCAGAGCACATGTAATCGATGGACGAAAATCTCATGCTTTATTAGTTGAAGTCTTTACAGATTCTGGAACTGGAACGATGGTAGTTAAGGATTGATTATGAATAATAAATTTAACAGATATTTATTGAGTAATTATTCTTCTCCAAATATTCAAATTGTTCAAGGCGAAGGACTATATCTCAAGGATTCAAATGGGAATATTTATCTAGATTTTTTGTCAGGTATTGCTGTAAATGCTTTAGGTCATTCTCATCCTTCCATAATTGAAGCAGTCAGTAAGCAAATTAAGATTCTTGATCATGTTAGTAATCTTTATTCCAATAACGTGATTGAACAATTATCAGAAAAAATATCTTCCATATCAGGAATTAATGGAAAAATATTTTTCTGTAATTCAGGTGCTGAATCTATTGAAGCTGCTTTAAAACTATCGAGGCTGACCGGAAGAAAAAAAATTGTTTCACTAGAAAATTCTTTTCATGGTCGTACTATGGGTGCTTTAAGTATCACAGGTCAGGAATCAAAACAAAAACCTTTTAAACCACTTATAAAAAATATTAAATTTATTGACTCACAAAAAATTTCAAGAATAAGTAGGAGTGTCAGTAGAAAAACAGCCGCCTTTTTCATTGAAACCATTCAAGGGGAAGGTGGGGTAATTAATTTAAGTAAGGAATTTATTTATCAAGCTCGATATGTAACGCAGAAAAAGAACAGTTTGCTAGTAATTGATGAAATACAAACAGGTTTTGGAAGAACAGGGAATTGGTTTCATCATCAAAAATTTGACATAAAACCCGATGTGATTTGTGTAGCGAAAGCTTTGGGCGGAGGATTACCAATGGGGGCAATGATTGTCTCTGAAAAGTATTCAGATTTGTTCACTCCCGGACAGCATGGTTCAACCTTTGGTGGAAATCCGGTTGTTGCAAAAGCTGCTCTAGCAGTTATAGAAACAGTAGAAAAAGAAAATCTATTAGAAAATGCTAAAAATATGGGAATACTTTTTGGAGAATTAATGAGCAAAAATGAAAATGTTAAGACTATTACAGGAGATGGATTATTAATTGGCGTGAAATTAAAACAATTAATTGCTAAAGAAGTCGAACAAGAATGTCAAAAACTTGGTTTACTAATTAATGCCGTAAAAGAGGATACTCTAAGAATTGCACCACCACTAATAGTTGACTCTCAACAAATATCACGATCTGTTGAAATTATTGAGGATGCAATAGATATTACTTTGAAAAATCATGGAGATAAATATGAAATATCCTGACTCCAAAACAGCACGACAACATGTAATAGAAGAACTTATTGTAAATAGAAAGATTAGTTCTCAAAATGAACTTTTAACATTATTGAAATCAAAAGGTTTTGATATTACCCAAACAACCCTATCTCGAGATTTGGATGAAATAAATGCAGTAAAGAGTTCCAAAACAGATGGTAAAAATTTTTACACAATAAAGAAAAAATCTGCGGATATTCTGCAAAATTCGAAAGATATAAGACAAAAGCTTGAAAAGTCGCTTGCAGAATTTGTGATCAGTGTGGATAGTTCAGCAAATCTTGCCATTATTCATACCCCGGCTGGGGCTGCGCAATATGTTGCTTCATTGATAGATCAATCCTCAATTGAAAAAGTTATTGCAACAATTGCTGGTGATAACACAGTTCTTGTTGTGACCAAAGGAATAGAGGATGGCAGGAAAGTAGCAAGTCAAATCTGGGAATACGCAAAACAATAAAGGTAGGCTGATTACAAAAGTGAGGAAAATGTATGAGTAACAAAGTTGTCTTGGCTTATTCAGGAGGATTAGATACCTCCGTAGCAATTGAATGGATCAAAGAAAAAACAGGTTCTGAAGTAGTGGCAGTGGCCGCCGATGTTGGTCAAGGTGGCGAAGATATGGAAATTATTAAAAAAAGAGCCATAGCCTGTGGCGCGATTGATGCCGAAGTTCTAGATTTAAAAGAAGAATTTGCTAATGATTACTGCGCTCCTGCTTTGAAAGCAAACGCACTTTACATGGATAAATATCCATTAGTTTCTAGTTTGTCTAGACCAATTATTTCAAAATATTTAGTGGAAGCTGCTCAAAAACATAAAGCCAACATGGTAGGTCATGGATGTACTGGAAAAGGAAATGATCAGGTTCGATTTGAAGTTAGTATTTCTGCACTAGATCCTGACCTGAAAGTTTTCGCCCCAGTAAGAGATTCAGGGATGACAAGAGATAAAGCTATTGCATTTGCAACAGATAGAAATTTACCTATCGATGTAAATAAAAAGAACCCATTCAGTATTGATCAAAATGTTTGGGGTAGAGCAATAGAAACTGGATTCTTAGAAGATATATGGAATGCACCTATTGAAGATATTTATGCGTACACAAAAAATCCAGCTGAGATAAAAGATGCAGATGAAGTTCTTATCACATTTGAAAAGGGCATACCTGTAAAAATTGATGGACAAAAAGTAACAATGCTTCAAGCAATTGAAATCATGAATAGAAGAGCTGGAGAACAAGGTGTTGGTCGCATTGACATGGTTGAAGATCGACTGGTTGGAATTAAAAGTAGAGAAGTTTATGAAGCACCAGGAGCAATTGCCTTAATTACAGCTCATCAAGAATTAGAAAATGTTTGTTTGGAGCGAGAACTTGCCAGATTCAAAAGAGGTGTTGAACAAAGATGGAGTGAACTCGTTTATGACGGACTGTGGTTCTCGCCTTTAAGAAAAGCATTGGATGTTTTTATTGACGAAACACAAAAACATGTTTCTGGAGATATACGACTAAAAATGCATGCGGGCAGAGCTTGGGTAACTGGAAGAAAAAGTAATCAATCTTTATATAGATATGACTTGGCTACTTACGATTCTGAAGATACTTATGATCAATCATGGGCTAAAGGATTTATTGAAATTTTTGGTATGACATCAAAAATTGCAGCAGATCGAGACAGAAAGAATAGATGAATCAAAAAAAATTATGGGGTTCTAGATTTGAAAAATCTATGCATCCTGACATGTTTAATATTTCTAAGTCAACGCATTTCGATTGGCGTTTAGCTTTAATAGATATTATTCAATCAAGTGTTCATTTGAAAGGTTTATTGAATAATAAACTTATAAATCAATCTGAATTCGAAAAAATATCTAATTGTTTAAAAGAAATATATGAAAATATAGATAAATCCAAAATCAAACCAAATGAAGACGATGAAGATGTCCATACAGTAATCGAAAGACTTTTAGAACAAAAAATTGGAGAATTAGGTGGAAAGATAAGAGCTGGACGAAGCAGAAATGATCAAATCGTTACAGATTTGAAAATATTTTTAAGAATATCTTCAAGGCAATTGTCAAATCTGATAATTGATTTAATAACTGAAATTTCAAATTTAGCGACTAAGCACAAAAACGATGTCTCTCCAGGTTTCACACATTTACAGCATGCTCAACCTGTATCACTGGGGCATGAGCTGATGAAACATTGTTTTTCTTTGATAAGAGATATTGAGAGATTTACAGATTGGGATGAAAGAGTTGACCATTGTCCACTTGGCTCAGCAGCGCTTTCTGGAACCGCATTAGTTCCTGACCCTATGTGGATTGCAAATGAATTAGGTTTTTCCAGACCAAGTAACAACAGCATTGACGCTGTTTCAGATAGAGATTTCGTTTCAGAATATCTGTTTATTTGCGCAAGTATTGGTGTTCATCTTTCCAGAATTGCTGAAGAAATTATTTTATTTACAACATCAGAATTTGGTTATGCAAAACTATCTGATGAATTTTCAACTGGTTCATCAATTATGCCTCAAAAGAAAAATCCAGATGCTGCAGAACTTACGCGAGGAAAAGCTGGAAGACTTATCGGTAATTTAACAAATATTTTAGTTACCTCAAAAGCATTACCTTTTGCTTATAACAGAGATCTTCAAGAAGATAAAGAACCTGTTTTTGACTCGCATGACAACTTACTATTAATGCTAAAAGCAATAACGGGAAGTATTAGAACCATAGAATTCGATATAGAAAAATTAAGGAAACAATCTGTTCAAAATCATGCCTTAGCAACTGAAGTAGCTGATTACCTAGTAAAAAAAGGAATGGCTTTCTCCCAAGCGCATGAAATAACAGGTCAGTGTGTGAAATTAGCAGAAAATAAAAATAAAAACATTCATGAGTTAGATTTAATTGATTTTAAATCAGTAAATAAATTGTTTGAAGCCGATTTAATGAATTATTTGGATGTTGATTATGCTTTAGGTTCTAGAATAAACGCTATGGGAACATCGCCTAGCAATGTCGAAAAGCAAATTCAAAGTATTAAGCAAGAACTTTTAGTTCTTAGTCAATGGTCCAAACATAATCCCCATCCTGGACTAAAAATATGAACATTTGGCAAGACCTAAAGTGGCGAGGATTAATCGCCCAATCAACAGATGAAAAAGTATTGAGTGATTTATTGAACAATCAAAGTATTACTTTTTACATTGGTTTTGATCCAACAGCGCCAAGTTTGCATCTAGGAAATCTTATGCAAATTCTGACCGCAAAGAGACTGCAACTGGCAGGCCATAAACCAATTGCTCTGGTAGGTGGAGCCACAGGATTGATTGGAGATCCAAAGGAATCTGGCGAACGTAATTTAAATGAAGAAGAAATTGTTATCGATTGGACAAGTAAAATTGCAAAGCAATTAATCAAATATTTTGATTTTTTTGGTAATAATAAGTGTGAGGTTGTTAATAATTTTGATTGGACTAGTCAAATCGATGCAATATCGTTACTAAGAGATTTAGGTAAACACTTTTCGATAAATAGAATGTTAGATCGAGAAGCAGTCTCAGCAAGATTAAATGCTTCCGGAATTTCTTACACGGAATTCTCCTATGCAATTTTGCAAGCTAATGATTATTTGGAATTGCATAAGAAATTTAATTGCATCCTACAAACAGGTGGTAGTGACCAATGGGGAAATATTACAGCTGGTGTTGATTTAATACGCAGAGTTTTATCAAAACAAGTTCATGCACTTACAACACCTTTGATGGTTAAAGCTGATGGAAATAAATTTGGTAAAACTGAAGAGGGAACTATCTGGTTATCGCCTGAACTTACATCGGCCTATTCCTTTTACCAATTTTGGTTAAATTCTGATGATAGAGATATGGAACATCTTCTTAAATACTTCAGTCTTGCACCCAAAGAAGTGATTGAGAATTTATTGACAGAAGTTAAAAATAATCCAGCGCAAAGAACTGCTCAGAAATTTTTAGCAAATGAATTAACAACATTGGTGCATAGTAAAGAAGATTGTGATCAAGTAATTGCTGCATCTAACGCTTTATTCGGTCAAGGAAATTTACAAGATATCTCTAAAGATATTTTAATTTCAGCTTTAAAAGAAGCAGGTCTAACTAAAATTGAAAAATCGGTGGAAGAAACCACAATTATTGATCTTTTGATTGAAACAAAATTATGTGATTCAAAAAGTTCTGCAAAAAGAACGATCGATGAAGGTGGCGCTTATGTAAACAACACAAGAATCACTGATGCAAATTGGAAAGTAACCAAAACTGAACTAATTCATGGCTCTATTTTGGTTGTTCGAAGAGGTAAAAAATCAATGGCTGGAGCTATTTTCTAGGGGGCTGCGATTGCCCCAAAAGTCTAGTTAAGGTAAGTTAGTTTCTTGTCGCTACAAAACCACAAGGTTGGTTTTGTCGCTCATCTTGCATTTAGGTCGGAAGTTAAGACCCGTTGAGCCCAATCTAGGGTGCAATGTCCAGCAGGAAGAGTCATGACAAAAGGCCTCATTGAAAGCTCGGAAGAGTTGATTTGATGCGCGCCTGTAACTTGAGAACTCAACAGTGTGCCGAGAAAGTTAATATCAATAACCCCGTTTATGGGGGTACTTAGTGTGCCTTCATAACGGTATGAAATTCCTTTAGTTAGACAATTTATAAGCAAACTAGCTTGTTTTGTCCGCTAGAGATCAACTCATAAGTTTCAACGGAGAGTTTGATCCTGGCTCAGGACGAACGCTGGAGGCGTGCTTAACACATGCAAGTCGAACGATGAAATGGAGCTTGCTCCATGGATTAGTGGCGAACGGGTGAGTAACACGTGAATAACCTGCCCTTAATTTTGGAATAACCCAGGGAAACCTGGGCTAATACCGGATAAGTAAACCTGTGGCATCACATGGTTTTGGAAAGTTTTTCGATTAAGGATGGATTCGCGGCCTATCAGCTTGTTGGTGAGGTAATGGCTCACCAAGGCGACGACGGGTAGCCGGCCTGAGAGGGTGAACGGCCACACTGGGACTGAGACACGGCCCAGACTCCTACGGGAGGCAGCAGTGGGGAATATTGCGCAATGGACGAAAGTCTGACGCAGCGACGCCTCGTGAGGGACGAAGGTCTTCGGATTGTAAACCTCTTTCAGCAGGGACGAAGCGAAAGTGACGGTACCTGCAGAAGAAGCACCGGCTAACTATGTGCCAGCAGCCGCGGTAATACATAGGGTGCAAGCGTTGTCCGGATTTATTGGGCGTAAAGAGTTCGTAGGCGGTTTCTCGCGTCGGATGTGAAAACTCAGGGCTCAACCCTGAGCCTGCATTCGATACGGGGAAACTTGAGGACGGCAGGGGAGACTGGAACTCCTGGTGTAGCGGTGGAATGCGCAGATATCAGGAAGAACACCAATGGCGAAGGCAGGTCTCTGGGCCGATTCTGACGCTGAGGAACGAAAGCGTGGGGAGCAAACAGGATTAGATACCCTGGTAGTCCACGCTGTAAACGATGGACGCTAGGTGTGGGGAACATTCCACGTTCTCTGCGCCGCAGCTAACGCATTAAGCGTCCCGCCTGGGGAGTACGACCGCAAGGTTAAAACTCAAAGGAATTGACGGGGGCCCGCACAAGCAGCGGAGCATGCGGCTTAATTCGATGCAACGCGAAGAACCTTACCTAGGCTTGACATGCATTGAAAACTGTTAGAGATAACAGGTCCGCAAGGGCTTTGCACAGGTGGTGCATGGCTGTCGTCAGCTCGTGTCGTGAGATGTTGGGTTAAGTCCCGCAACGAGCGCAACCCTCGTCTTGTGTTGCCAACAGGTAATGCTGGGAACTCACAAGAGACTGCCGGGGTCAACTCGGAGGAAGGTGGGGACGACGTCAAGTCATCATGCCCCTTATGTCTAGGGCTGCACGCATGCTACAATGGCCGATACAAAGGGCTGCGATACCGTAAGGTGGAGCGAATCCCATAAAGTCGGTCTCAGTTCGGATTGAGGTCTGCAACTCGACCTCATGAAGTTGGAGTTGCTAGTAATCGCGGATCAGCAACGCCGCGGTGAATACGTTCCCGGGCCTTGTACACACCGCCCGTCACGTCA
>JBEAYY010000014.1:0-8786 GCA_041170365.1 Actinomycetota bacterium | reverse complement strand
ATTCCTCAAGAAGTAATTGATTTAGCGCAAAAAAGAGTTGAAGCTAGAAATAATAAAGATTACGCGTTATCAGATCAATTACGAGATGAAATAGCTATAAAAGGTTACTTAGTAAAAGATACAGCTTCAGGTTTTGATTTAATTGAAAAACCTGAATTTGAAGTTTTTGAGAACTTAAATTCAATTAAATACAAACAAAAAAATAAATGCGAAATTACAGTACTTCTTTTAGTTGATGGCTGGCTTGAAAATACTAAAGAATGTGTTGAATCATTATTGAAGTATTCAAATACACAAACTTCAATTCTGATTCTTGATTTAGCAAATAAAGAAAAAGTAGGAAATTATTTAAATGAACTTGCTAAATCTCAAAATAGAGTTGAAGTAATTCATATAAGTCAAACATTACAAGAAGCAGGCTGGGCAAATTCAATCAATAAACTAATTGAAATAAATGAAAATCCCTACAGTGTGATTATGGATTTATCCTCAATAATTTCTGAAGACGTTGTTAATAAATTGATGAATAAATTTGATGAAAAAGTTGCTGCAGTTGGTTGGAAAGGAGCCCTAGTAAATCTAGAAGACCAATGGAGAAGTGTGGAAGACAAAGGTGATGGGGAAGTAGACATACTTTTAAGTTACTTATTTGTAATCAAAACAGATATTGCTAAAAAAATTCCAGTGAATTCAAAAGCAAAGTTCTATCGAAATGCTGATTTAGAATGGTCATTATCGCTTAGAAACGAAGGCTTTAAATTAATTGCCTTTTCAAACGATTTAAAGATAGAGCAAAAAAGACACCATGGATACCATGATTCTGAACCTGAATATAGAGACAAAGAGTCTAAGAAAAATTATGATCGAATACTTCAAAATTTCAGGGGCAAAACTGAAATTTTAAGTCCGAGACGATAACCGATTGATTAACATGTCAAATGTGAAAAAGTTAAAGAATTTTAAACTCTCAGATCATACGAGTTTAAAAATTGGCGGAAGTGCTCAAAGCGTTTGTGAAATAACTAGCCCTGTAGATATTCAAGATTTTATTTTAGAGTTTGGCGATAAAGATTTTTTTGTTCTTGGTGGGGGTTCAAATATTGTTGCCCCAGATCATGAAATAAAAACACCGATTGCATTCATGAAAATAGTTAAGCAAAATACAAAATTAGATAATGATTTCATTGAAATAACTGCAGGCGCAGGCTTACTTTGGGATGAATTTGTTGAAGATGTTGTTGATCAAGGTTTTGCAGGAATTGAAACACTTTCTGGAATCCCTGGAACCGTTGGAGCAACTCCAATTCAAAATGTGGGCGCTTACGGAAGTGAAGTTAAGTCAACAATTAAATCAGTTCAAATAGTCGATGGATCAACCGGCAAAATTAGACAACTTACAAATGAAGACCTCAAATTTGGATACAGAACTTCAAGTTTAAAAAACATGCAATCAAAATTTATAATTGAAAACGTAACTTTTCGATTTAAAAAAAGTAAAGAATCTAATTTAACAAATTATCCAGAGGTAGCTAAATTTTTAAATGTCAATCCGGGAAGTTTTGTACCAATTAAAGAGTTAAGAAAAGCAATTATAGAAATTAGAAAATCAAAAGGCATGGTTTTAGATCCAAAAGATTGTGATACTTATAGTGTGGGTTCATTTTTTATTAATCCAGTTTTACCTAAAAATGAAATTCCTGAAAATGCACCAATATATGATGCGCCAGATGGAAAACATAAAACAAGTGCTGCTTGGTTGATTGAACAAGCTGGGTTTAACAAAGGTTATAAATTAAATAATGCATACATTTCCAATAAACACACTTTGGCAATTTGTAATTCTGGAAATGCTACAGCTCAAGAAATAGTTGCTCTAGCAGAAAAAATTAAAAGTGGGGTATTGGCTAAATTTAAGATTGAATTACAAATAGAGCCAAAAATTCTAAAAATTAATTAAATAATTTTTGTAATCTAGTTACACCTTCAACTAAATCTTTATCACTCAAGGCATAACTCATTCTGATGTAGCCAGGGGTACCAAAAGCTTCACCCGGAACTAATGCCACATCAACTTCTTCTAAGGCAATATTTGCTAAATCAAGAGAAGAATTAATAGTTTTACCATTAATAGTTTTTCCTAAAACTTTCTTAACTGAAGGATAAACATAGAAAGCACCACCTGGTTCTGGGCAAACAAAACCATTTATTTCATTAAGCATTTTTACTATTGTTTTTCTTCTATTATTAAAAGCATCCAACATTGTTTTTAAAACATCTTGAGGACCAGTTAAAGCTGCATACGCTGCTTGCTGCGCAATGTTGTTTACGTTACTTGTCATATGTGATTGCAAATTAATAGATGCTTTAGTAAATTCCTTTGGCCCAATAGTCCAGCCAACTCGCCAACCTGTCATCGCATAAGTTTTTGCAACACCATTTACTATCACGCATCTATCTTTTAACCCAGGAACTAGTCCAACGATGGATGAAAATTTAGAACCTTCATAAATTAAATGTTGATATATTTCATCAGTCATTACCCAAATGTTTTTACTTAATGCCCATTCACCGATTTCTTTAACTTCTTCGGGTGTGTAAACAGTGCCTGTTGGATTTGAAGGAGAAACAAAAATTAGCATTTTTGTTTTATTTGTATAAGCTTTTTCTAAATCATTAACATTTATTTTGTAATTAGTGGTTTCATCTGAATTAATCACCACAGGTTTACCACCAAAAATTTGCACAGCTTCAGGATAAGTAACCCAATAAGGTGCTTGTAACAAAACTTCATCTCCTGGATTTATTAAAGTTGCCATGGTATTAAAAATTGCTTGTTTGCCACCATTTGTTACTACAACTTCTTCAGATTTAAATTCCAAACCATCATCTTTAGTTGCAGCTTTTGCAATTGCTTCTCTTAAATTTGCTAAACCTGGAGTTGGGGAATATCTGTGATTAGAAACTTCACTTGCTGCTTTTTGTGCAGCTTCGACAATGTGTGAAGGAGTTGGAAAATCAGGTTCACCTGCACCAAATCCAATAACGGGACGACCTTGGGCTTTTAACGCTTTGGCTTTGGCATCGACTGCCAGGGTTGCAGACTCAGCAATTGCGAGAACTCGGTCTGAGATTTCTTTGGCCATATAGCCAATGTTGTCAGGATGTTCTTCTCAAGGTTTCACCCAGTAGGACTGATTAATAATGTGTCCCCGTAAAGTTATTCAAGCGTGAAGACGCTGTGCGAAGAATGCCTATCTTTAAAGCGTGATCGGCAGCTTTTGGTGCGCTTAGGGGTGTGGCGCAACTGGTAGCGTACCGGTCTCCAAAACCGGCGGTTGCAGGTTCAAATCCTGTCGCCCCTGCAAAAAGAATCTTCTAGCAAAAAAATAAAAAAGGACGAAGTATGAGTGAAAAGACTGCCAATCCAATTTTGGATGCTGCGCGTCAAAATCCTTTTGTCCGTGCACGTAACTTTCTTCGTGAAGTTATTTCAGAATTAAAAAAAGTAATTTGGCCAACTCAACGCCAATTAATTAATTACACAATTATTGTTTTAGTCTTCGTCGTAATCGTGGCTTTAATAATTGCAGCTTTTGATTTTGGTTTTACTCAAATAACTTTAAGAATATTTGGAAACTAGGAAAAGGATAAATAGTGACTGAATCACCATTCTCACATGCAGAAGATGTGACACAACCTGCTCAAACAGAAAATACAACTGTGGCAGTAGCAGATGTTGTTGAATCTTCTCCAGTTGAAAATGTAGAAGAAGTACAAACTCAACCAGAAGTAACTTCTGAAACTTCAACACCAGTTAATGAAGATGTTGATCCAGTAACAGCTTTTGCTGATTCATTAAGACTTCAAGCAGGAGACTGGTATGTAATCCATTCTTATGCAGGATTGGAAAACAGAGTAAAAACAAATTTAGAAAATCGTATTCAATCTTTGAATATGGAAGATTACATTTACCAAGTTGAAGTTCCAGTTGAAGAAATCACCGAAATTAAAGGTGGCAATAGAAAACAAATTAAAAGAAATAAATTTCCAGGTTATGTTTTAGTTAGAATGGAATTAACAGATGAATCATGGGGTGCAGTAAGACATACACCAGGGGTAACTGGATTCGTTGGTCATGCACACACACCATCACCATTAAAACTTGAAGAAGTGGTAGCAATTCTTGCTCCAAGAATTGAAAAAAGAATTGTTTCTCCAACAACTGGTCAAACAACTACTGTTCGCGAAGTACAAGTATTGGATTTTGCAGTAGGAGATTCAGTAACAGTAGTAGATGGTCCATTTGCTACTTTGCAAGCAACAATTTCAGAAATCAATACCGACTCACAAAAAGTTACCGGTTTGGTTGAAATATTTGGACGTGAAACTCCAGTTGAACTCGGATTTAGTCAGATTCAAAAGAACTAGTAAAAGGAAAAAAGAAAATGGCACCAAAGAAAAAAGTATCTGGATTTATTAAATTACAAATTGTGGCAGGACAAGCAAACCCAGCACCTCCAGTAGGTCCAGCTCTTGGTCAACATGGTGTAAACATCATGGAATTTTGCAAGGCTTACAACGCAGCAACTGAACAACATAAAGGCCAAGTAATTCCTGTTGAAATTACAGTTTATGAAGATAGATCTTTTACCTTCGTAACAAAAACTCCTCCTGCTTCAAGATTGTTATTAAAAGCAGCAGGAATTGAAAAAGGAACTAACAATCCACTTCTAAACAAAGTTGGAAAAGTAACCAAAGCTCAAGTAAAAGAAATAGCAACAACCAAGATGGCTGATTTGAACGCCAATGATGTGGAAGCAGCATCTCGCATCATTGAAGGAACTGCACGTTCCATGGGTATCACAGTCGTTGACTAAAAAAGAATTCTTGAAAAACTAAATCAGTTTTTCAAGAGTGGGAGAGCTTCTGCGAGCTCAGTAAAACCACAAACTGCAAAGTTAAGGAGCAGAAAGTATGAAACGCAGCAAGAAATATAGAGAAGCAGAAAAGTTAGTTGATAAATCTAAAGTTTATTCTGCAAATGAAGCAGCAGCTTTAGCGAAAAAAACGACCACAGTTAAATTCGATGCCACAGTTGAAGTGTCAATGGCACTTGGTGTTGATCCTAAAAAAGCTGACCAAATGGTTAGAGGCACAGTTAATCTTCCACACGGAACAGGTAAAACTGCTCGCGTAATAGTTTTTGCAAACGCTGCTAAAGCAGAAGAAGCAAGAGCTGCAGGAGCAGATGAAGTTGGTGGCGATGAATTAATTGAAAAAGTTGCTAATGGATATACAGATTTTGATTCATGTGTATCAACTCCAGATTTGATGGGAAAAGTTGGACGTCTAGGTAAAGTTCTAGGTCCAAGAGGCTTAATGCCAAATCCAAAAACTGGAACTGTAACCATGGATGTAGCAAAAGCAGTTCAAGATATTAAAGGTGGAAAAATCGAATTTAGAATTGATAAAAATTCTAATTTGCACTTTCCAATCGGAAGATCTTCATTTAGTGAACAACAATTGGCCGAAAACTATTTAGCTGCTCTTGATGAAATTGGTCGTTCCAAACCAGCTTCAGCCAAGGGTCGTTATATAAAGAAAGCCGTTATGTCTTCTGCTATGGGACCTGGAATTCCTGTAGAGGTAGGCGCTTCTGGAGCAGCTGACTCAGAAGAATAAATAGATTTCTTTGAAGGCTTTCCTAACCTGCATGACTTTGAGTTTTGCAAGTTAGGTAGCCTTTAAGAAAGCAAGAAGCCGAAGACCGCTGGTTTTTCTTCAAAGTAAAAATTGAAGAAAACTAAGACTCAACAGAAATTTGAGAGCCCGCGCAGGTGTGAAAAGTAAGTTTTAGAAACAAAGAAACTTGTTTCTAAATTACCTGGAGCATTTGTGCATCCAGGTTTTTTTATTTCTAAATTGAAATCTTAAAAAATCAGCCTGATAAAAGAAAAGGAAGTCTCAATGGCGAGTGCTGAAAAGTCCTCAGTTATTGCAGAGATGACGGAAAACTTTCGTAAATCTTCTGCGACTGTGATGACCGAGTACCGCGGACTAACCGTGACACAATTAAAAGAATTGCGTCGTGCATTGGGTCCTAACACAACTTATGCAGTTGTTAAAAATACTTTGTCACGTTTGGCTGCAAAAGCTGCTGGGGTTGAAGGACTTGATGAAATGCTTAAAGGCCCGAGTGCCATTGCATTCATCGAGGGAGACGCAGTTGAATCTGCAAAAGGTTTAAAAAACTTTGCAAAAGAAAATCCTGCACTTGTTATTAAAGGTGCATACATGGATGGCAAAGTTATGTCTTCCCAAGAAATTCTTCGTCTAGCAGATCTTGAATCAAGAGAAGTACTCCTTGCCAAATTGGCAGGTGCAATGAATGCATCACTTTCACAAGCTGTGTATTTATTTGCAGCACCATTGTCAAAGACCGCAAGAGCACTTGGAGCTTTGCAGCAAAAGAAATCACAAGAGAACTAAAAAAAGAAAAGGAAAACAAAAATGGCAAAAATAGCAAATGAAGATTTGTTAAGTGCATTCAAAGAAATGACTTTGATTGAACTTGCAGATTTTGTTAAGCAATTCGAAGAAACATTTGGCGTAACAGCAGCAGCACCAGTTGCAGTTGCAGCAGCACCAGCAGCAGGTGGAGCAGGCGCAGATGCAGCAGCATCAGGACAAGATGAATTTGATGTCATCTTGGAAGATGGTGGAGATAAGAAAATCCAAGTTATTAAAGAAGTAAGAACACTAACAAATCTTGGCTTGAAAGAAGCAAAAGATTTAGTTGAAGGTGCACCAAAGCCAGTACTTGAAAAAGTTAACAAAGAAGCAGCAACCAAAGCTAAAGAATTAATCGAAGCAGCGGGCGGAAAAGTAACTATCAAGTAATTGCGAAATACTTGCAAATTCCCCTCGAAGGATTATTTTCTTCGAGGGGAATTTCTTTTTCGACACGCTAAAAAAGTTATTGCTAAACAAGACGCAATTCAAATTTGGGTTTATTCTTGACCAGGTGGTCAAATTGACTGCTAAAGCAAGACAAGGTTAGGAAAAAAAGTAAATGGAAATATTGTTACTAGTCGCAAGACTGTTTTTTGCATTACTGTTTATCGGTTCAGGAATTGGTCACCTCCGTCAAACAGCAGCAATGGCAGGCTATGCAGCATCTAAAGGTGTGCCTGCAGCAAAAGCTTCAACCGTTATTAGTGGTCTAATGATTTTGGTTGGTGCAGCATTAATTGCACTTGGTTTCTATGCGGATCTTGGTGCACTATTAATTTTCGTATTCTTAGTTCCAACAGCATTCTTAATGCATGCATATTGGAAAGAATCTGATGCGATGGCAAAAATGAATGAAATGATTGCATTTAATAAAGACATTGCACTTGCAGGTGCAGCTCTTGCATTCTTTTATATTTTTGCAAAGCATGGCGACACCGTTGGTTTGGTACTAAGCAACACAACTTTGTTCTAGATCAACAAGTATCTCCCCCAACAGCCCCAAGGCGCATTCCTTGGGGCTGTTGTTATTTGTGTGACTAAAAATTAAATATTTCACTATCTATTGGGGAAAAATTTCAAATTTGTTTCACATTGACTATAGAAAAAAAGGACAGAAAGTGGCATTCTTGCAGAAGGGTAAACCTACCCAAAACCATATGGAGGTTCGCTGTGCGAATTAGTCGTCGCTCAGGTCTTCTTGTTTCTGGTATCGCAACAGCATTAGCAGCATCAGTGATGTTGGCACCAGTACAAGCAGCCGATAGCAGTACCGCAACTTCTCTTGCAGACTTTGGTGGTCTTGCAGGATTAGAAGCAGCATGTAAAAAAGAAGGGCAATTAAATTTAATTGCAATTCCAGATGATTGGGCAAATTATGGCGCAATCAAAGATGCATTTAGAAAGAAATATCCTGAAGTAAACTTGATCAGCGCTAACGAAGAATACGGTAGCCGCCAAGAATTAGATGCAAGTTTGCAACTTAAGGGTACAAATAGAGCTCCAGATGTTTATGATGGCGGATTAAGATTCGCAGTTATTGGTCAAAGAGCTGATTTGTTCGCTATTTATAAGCATGCAGGTTGGAATGATATTCCTGCAGCAAATAAAAATCCAGATGGATACTACGGAGCAAACTACGGTGGCTTCATGACTATTGGTTATGACGCTAAAAAAGTTAAAAAAGTACCTACAAAGTTAATGGATCTTGGTCAAAGTATTTACAAAAATCAAGTTGCATTGAATGGTAATCCAGCAACCGCAAACGCAGCTTTGCACGGAGTTATTGCAGTTTCAGTTGCTAAAGCAGGTTTGAAAAAAGGTGTGAAAGATCCATCTATTGGTGTAAAAACTATTAATGAATGGAAGAAAGCCGGAACATTCATTCCTATAGAAGCATCAAGTGCGACTGTAAAGAATGGACAAACTCCAATAGTTTTGGATTGGGGATTCTTGCAACAAGGTTATGGACAAGCGAGCAAAAAAGTAAATTGGAAGTTCGTTGTTCCTACTGATGCAGCAATTGGTACTTATTACATGCACGCTGTGTTTAAGTATGCGACACATCCAGCTTTTGCTCGTCTATGGACAGAACACATTTATTCAGATGAACAACAAAACAACTGGTTAAGAGGTTTTGCTTCACCTGTACGTCTTCCAGCAATGGTGAAAAAAGGAACTGCAGACAAGAAAGCTTTGGCTAAGTTACCTCAACCACCAGCAGGAGTGAAACCATATTTCTTAACTCTTGACGAACAAGTTGCAGCCGGCGCAAA
>JBEAYY010000013.1:0-10831 GCA_041170365.1 Actinomycetota bacterium | reverse complement strand
GCTCGATGTCTTCCTTTATTCCAATTAACTTTTACGTTATCTCGAATATTGAGAAGTAAATCTAATTTTTCAACAAAAAGTTCTTCATAATCTTCTAATTCGTAACCAAATAATGGGAATGATTCGATGAATGAACCACGTCCTGCCATGATTTCTGCTCTACCGTCAGAAATTAAATCGATTGTGGCAAATTGTTGAAAAACTCTAACTGGATCCTCTGAAGATAAAACGGTTACAGCTGTTGATAATTTAATGTTTTTAGTTCTCATCGCAGATGCTGCTAGAAGTGTGCTTGGAGAAGAAATAACAAAATCTGGTCGATGATGTTCTCCTATTGCATAAACATCAAGACCAACTTGGTCAGCAAGTTCAACTTCCTCAATTAAGTCTTTTAATCTTTGATGTTCAGAAACTGAGCCATCAAGGGGCATATCGCCAAATGTAAAAATTCCTAATTCCATATTTCTATTTTATGGGATGACTGAATAATGCGCAGAAGTTGCTATTTCAGATATGGAGCAATTAAGTCTTTAATGATCGTTTCCCACGCTTTAGGGGTAAGCCCAAATGTATTTCTTGTATTTTGGTCACTCATAATGAAGGGTTTATCAAATTGATAATTTGAGTTAATTAATTCTTTAACAACTGGATTAAAAAGACCAATTATTTTTTGGATAGATAAGGGAATAGAACTTACTTTTGGTTTTGGCACCCCAAGTGCTCTTGCGATATCCTGGACTACTTCTAATTGAGTTTTTGGTTCATTACTTGGCACATGCCAGGCTTTTCCCCAAGCTCTTGAGTCTTGACCAACTGTCATCATCAATCGAGCAACATCTTCTGGCGATGTCCACGTATGAGGTTGGTCAATGGCACCAAGTAATTGAACTTTTTTGCCTTTAATTAAATTCGGCACTACTCGATCACCCATTCGACTTTGATCAGAAGCGCAAATGTAATCAGAGCCTCTAACTTCTGTAGCTAAGAGTTTTTTGGCATCATGTAATTCCTTAGTTTCTAACCACATTTCAGCTCTTACTTTTCCATTGGTCCATTCAGCTTTTAGTGGTAAATCTTCTGTGAGCACTGCATTGGTGACACCATAGCCATAAAGATTTGAGCATGTCACCAAAACTGATTCAGTTTTAATTACGTATTCATTTATTGCTCTAGCAATTGGAGGCCATTCAGTTTTCCATTTGTTGTAATGGGGTGGATTTATACAGTTATAAACCACTTCAGGTATTGAAGTAATTGACAAAAGATTATCAACAGTTGAGGCATCTGCTTTAACAGATAAAATATTTTGCTGATTTATAGTTTTTCCAGATCTAGAAACCAAAATAACGTTCCTATTTTCATTAGCTAAAAGTTTTGCAAGATTTAAACCAACAAAACCACTACCTAAAACAACATGGAATTTTTTCATTGTAACCCCGTTCTTCAATTAATTCTATTTTTGACTTTGGCGTAATAACCAAAAACCAGTGAATAAAAACCAAAGCTGAACAAGAGTTGTACCTAAAGTTATTACTGCTGCCCCTGGATCATAACCAACTATTTCTAGAGAAGTTAAAATTAAGCCAATTGAAGAAATTAATCCAAAAAAACTAAACCATTTTGGTAAAGATTTATATAAAAAATTGCCGATGGAAATTAAAAATATTGCTAAAGAAGCAAATATGCTTACTCCAAGCACTTCACCTATAGTTCCACCGTATGAATTTAGGGCATCAAATACTACACTTATCGCATTTCTTTGATTCTCGTCTTCACTTATTTTCCATAGATTTGCAAGATCATACATAGGCGCGAGCCATCTAATTATTCCAATGCTTCTTGCTAATACAGAGGCGACAGCAAAACCAATAATTAGTTTTACTAATATTTGATTATTTTTACCTAAAACTAATTCAGTTAA
Source organism: Actinomycetota bacterium (assembly GCA_041170365.1). GTDB lineage: Bacteria > Actinomycetota > Actinomycetes > S36-B12 > UBA5976 > ATZT02. The sequence goes on along the minus strand of JBEAYY010000013.1, from coordinate 8,910 downwards.
AAAAGAAATAGTAATTAAAAAAATAATTGAATAAATCAAATAAAATAGGTAACCAGTTCTTACAGCTGATTCATTTTCTAATAAACGTGGAAGAGCGATTGATGCTGGATCTTCGAGACTTGCTGGCCAATTGATAGCCGCACCCAATACAAATAAAGGCACAAAAAGAATTAAGCCTTGAATTAGGCTTGTGTATCCAGCCCATTTGATCTGACTTTTCTCTTTATCTTTTAGAAATATTTGGTTTTTGTTTATTGTCATCATGTCCCCATTTCCTAATGTTTTATTTGAAATCTCTTTAATGATTTTGGTGCCCACCAATTACGATCACCAAAAAGTCTCATTAGCGCAGGAACAAGTAGCGCTCTAATAACTGTTGCATCAAGTAAAATTGCAAATGCAACTCCAAATCCAAGCATCTTAATTGTGCTAACTCCACTGGTTATAAATGCAGCAAATACAATAGCCAGAATTAAAGCAGCTGCAGTTATTATCCGAGCAGATTTTTGCAATCCAATAGCCACAGAATCAATATTTGATTTACCAGAATCGTGCTCTTCTTTTATTCTTGATAAGAGAAAAACTTCATAATCCATTGACAAGCCAAACGCAACAATAGCTACTAACACGAGAGTGTTCGTGTCAATGGTTCCGTTGACATTAAATTCTCCAAATAAACTTTGTAAATTTCCGTCGATGAAAACCCATGAAATTGCACCAATTGTGGCAGCAAGAGAAATAAAATTCAAAAGAACAGCTTTAATTGGCAACAGAATAGAGCCTGTGAAAGCAAATAAAAGAATAAAGATTGCTACCATAATCCAGCCAACAACCAAAATTAAATTATCTCTAATTGCTCCTTGAGTGTCTGCATAATCTGCTGCTTGTCCACCTATCAAGACATCTTTTGATCCTTCAATATTTCTTAAATCTTGAATTAATTTTTCTCCCTCTGGAGTTCTGGGCTTAATTGAATGAATTGCTTCGACTTTTATAAAATCGCCCGAAATTTGTGGCTCACTAATTCGTATGATGCCGTTTGTATCTTTGACAAGATTCAAATATTGATTAACTTCACTCAAATCTGGTGAGACATTTGAAAATATAAATTCGATAGGTGTGCCCTCTTCCCCAGGAAACTCTTGAGCAATAAATTCTGAAGATATATAAGCTCGATCTGATTTAGGTAAAACATCAGTGTCAATCTGGCTAAATTTAACGTTTGTAATTTGAGAAACGAATATCGTTAAAATTACTGCAGATACTGCCACAATTGTCACTGGTCTTTTCATTACAAATCTTGCAAATTTAGACCATCTTCCTTTATCTGAGTCATTGAACGCATTTTTCCTAATTCTTCCTTTATTTATGTTTTTTCCAAGTAGTGCCAATATTGCTGGGAGAGGAATAAGGGCTCCCAAAACTGCTAGGGTTACAACGGATGCGCCGGCGTAACCCATTGATTTAAGAAAATTTAGTGGAAAGAAAGTTAGCGAAATAAGAGTAACTACAACTGTTAATCCAGAGTAAAAAACTGTTTTTCCTGCTGTTTTCATAGTGTTAACTATTGCTTTTTCTACACTCACACGCTTAGCAAGTTCTTCTCGAAATCTATTCACCATCAATAATGCATAATCAATTCCTAATCCAAGTCCCAAACCTGTAGTTAAATTTAAAACAAAAATACTTATATCTGTCACAAATGTAAGTAAATACATTACAAAAAAAGTTCCAATGATAGAGGTAACGCCAATTACAAGAGGCATGGCTGAAGCCATTACTGCTCCAAAAATGATCAAAAGTAAAACAAAAGTTAAAGGGATTGCTATTGCTTCTGCAATTTTTAAGTCATCCTGAATTCTGCCATTTATTGCATTTGCAAAAACAGCTTGTCCAGAAACGTAGACATCTAAATCTTTATATTTGCCGTCAAATTTCTCTTGAAATTTTCCTCCTAGCTTATCTGTTTCGGTAAAGTCACTGGTTTTGAAATAAACAAACATTAAACCTGAATTACCATTTTCACTCTTTAGAAAAGGCGCATTTCCTGCAGACCAATATGAAATTACATTCTCCACTTCAGATTCATTCTTTATTTCTTGTTCTAATTGCATAGCTGTTTTTGCCAAACTTGGGTCATCTACGGATTTAGTTTTTGAACCAACAGCAATAACTATCGAAGGCTGTTTAACGCCAAATTCCTTTTCTAAGATTTCTTGAGCTTGAGCAGAATCGCTGTTGGGATCGTTATAGCCACCCGAATCAAATCGCGAAAATGACTGAAAACCGAAAAAACCAGCGAATACGAGACCAATTAAGAAAAACACAAGAACTGACTTTTTTCGACTATTAATGAAATGCCCTAGGCCTTCAAACAAAGGTACTCCTTATCTTGACATTGTTAAGATAATTACACTATATTTGAACATTGTCAAGATACAAATCGCACCAATTTTTATTAAAAAAGGAGCTTCAAATGAGTGATGCTACAAGATGGATGATTGCATTAGCGTTTATTTCATTGCCCACGATTGCATTTGGTGGAAGTTTCTTATTAACTTTGTTAAAAAGACAAGTTGGAACTGAAAAAATCACTTCTATTCAGCGGGAATATTTCCGAGCTGGACATGCACATGCTGGAGTTTTAGTTACCATCGCAATCATTGGCCAATTTATTCTTGATTATTCAAGATTTCAGGATTGGGCTGTTTGGCTACTTCGTCTAGGTTTATTTATTTCCCCACTTTTAATCTCTGCTGGCTTTTTTGGTGGAGCACCTAGAAAGGAAGATAATCAACCTGGATCATTAGTAAAAATGATTTCTATAGGTGCAATCATTTTTAGCATTTCAACACTGGGAGTTGGAATAAGCTTGTTAATTAGTATGTAAAAAATTGAATTTGTACAATCCAAAAGAGTATGAAAGGATTGGCCCGTGAAATTAAAAATACCTAACAAATCTAATTATCACCATGGAGATTTAGAGAATTCTCTTGTCAAAGCTGCTATTTCATTAGTTAAGAAATATGGACCAGACCATTTATCTTTAAGAGCAGTTTCTGCTGAAGTTGGCGTTAGTCCTAGTGCAAGTTACCACTATTTTTCCGATAAAAATGCTTTAGTATCAGCTGTTGGAACAGTGCTTTTTAATGAACTAGCAAATAAACAAGAAGTTGCTATTAATAAAATCAAAGAAAAAGGTGCTAAATACGCAGTTCAGAAATTTAAAGCTTTAGGTTATGCATATTTTGATTGGGCTTTGGCTGAACCAAACTTGTATCTTCTCATGTTTGGTGGATTTTGCGACTTTCATTTTGAACATGAGGAAAATAAAGCGTGGAATTTACTACAACAAAGTCTTGATGAACTATTATCATTTGGAGTGATCACAAAAGAAGCGCGTCAAAATGGAGAAGCTTTTGTCTGGTCGGCGGTACATGGGGCAAGTTCATTAATTATTGAAGGTTTAATGCCGAAAGAGTCTTATCCATTAATTATTGAAAGAGTAAGCAAATCATTTGGAATAGATACAAAATAAGATTATTTTTTAATTTGCTTTAGTTTTAACTGCTTTTTCCTCACTGAAATGAGTTTTCTGACTAGCTTTTCAGATAAAGGTTTATCTACAGCAAATCTTAAAGTTCCAGTACTTTGATCAAAATCTTTCAATTCCTCTTTTAGTTCTGGTAAAACTTTTCCTGAAAAAGGAAAATATGAACAATGTTTTTTTGCTGAAAAAAATCCACAAATAATTCCCTCATCGATTTTAAAAGCTGGAATATTATAACTAATAACTTCTTTAGCTTTAGGTTCAATTTTCTTTATTGTTTTTCTTAACTTTATTAATGTTGATTTTTGTGGCTCAGGCAAATTTTTCAAATATTTATCTATTAATATTTTTGTCATATTAATTCCCTGCAGCTATTTTTTCTGTCCAATCTTTAAACTTTGGAGCTAAACCTGGTATTTGGTTAATATCGCTAATTTTCGATCTTTCCCCACTTTTTGCTTCATATAAATCTTTTATAGTGATGCCGTGATTTGGAATGTCTGTGACGTTTATTTCATCTCCTGCACTTACATAACCTTCTTCTAATATTCTTAAATAGGCACCTGGTTTTTTAGCATTTGTGAACTCTTTTATTAAGTTTGGTCTTTGCCAAAAACCTTGAAAAACTTTGCAAGGAATTCTTGGCATTGTTACTTGCAATTTTGTAGTACCAATGTGCCAAATTTCTCCAATAATTGCATTTGTTACATTAATTCCACTTGTAGTTAAGTTTTCACCAAATCTGCCATTAGCAATTTCTAAATCTATTTCTTTTTCCCACCAGTCAGCATCTTCTCTAGCGTATGCATAAACTGCTTGGTCTTTTCCGCCATGATTTTTGGTATCTAAAACAAAATCCCCTTCAACGCAATCATTTTCAAGTGCAACGCGACCAAGTTTAGGTCGTTTATCAATTCCAGTTCTTCCAACAGAACCTGCCCAGTCATCATGATGCACTATTGCTGTGACATTAACACTTAAAAGTTTGCCCATAAAGTTATAGAAGATCTCCACGTAATTTAAATGCAGTAGCAACTCTTTCAACAGAGACAATAAAAGCTGCCGTTCTTAAATCTGTACCAAATTTATTTGATGCCTCCCAAACAGAGTCAAAAGCAATTTTCATTCTGGTATCAAGTTCATTTCTAAATCTTTCGATAGGCCATCTAAATTCTTGAATATTTTGAGTCCATTCAAAATATGAACCCATCACACCACCTGCGTTTGCCAAAATATCAGGCACAACCACTACTCCTCTTTTTTGTAATGCCTGATCTGCTTGCAGGGTTAATGGTTGATTAGCACCTTCTACAACAATTTTTGCATGAATTTTTTCATGGTTTGTATCATTAATAACACCACCAAGTGCTGCTGGAATTAATAAATCGCAATCCATAGTTAAAATCTCATCACTTGCCACACTTTTTCCATCGGAAATATCTGAAACTTGTCTATATTTTTCAACTATTTCTTTGACATTAAATCCTTTGTCATTTATTTTTCCACCAGAAACATCTGCAAGTCCTACTACTTTCATTCCTGCTTCTTGCGCGGCTAAAGCTGCATAAATACCGACATTTCCAAAACCTTGAATAGCAACTCTAATTTGGTTTTTATCTTTCTTTAATTTTTCTAAAGCACCAACTGCTACACCAATTACTCCGCGTCCTGTTGCTTCTTCTCTTCCAGGTGCACCAAATAAACCTAAAGGTTTTCCAGTAACAACAGCTGGTGAAAATCCATTTATTCTTTGGTATTCATCCATAATCCAAGCCATAGTTTGAGCATTGGTGCCCATATCGGGTGCTGGCACATCTCTGTGAGGTCCAAGAATGTTAACCATTGTTCTTGTCCAACGTCTAGTAACTTCTTCTTTTTCTCTAACTGTTAAAGAATTTGGATCAACTGTTACTCCACCTTTTCCACCACCAAAAGGAACATCAACAAGGGCAGTTTTCCAAGTCATCAAACTTGCTAATGCTCTAACTTCATCTAAATCAACTGATTGGTGATATCTAATTCCACCTTTTCTAGGACCTCTAGCAGAAGAATGCTGCACTCGATAACCAGTTAATACATCAATGCCACCAGATTCTCTTCGCAATGGAATAGAAATAATTAATTCTCGTTCTGATGTGGAAAATGCTTCAATAAAATCTTTAGATAATTTCAGTAATTCACCTGCGCGATAAACATACGCATTTACTTCTGCAAGTGCACTAACGCCTTTGTTATGCATCTATTTTCCTTTACTGTTATCTCCCATCATACTGCAAAACGAAAATTTCACTATATTTACGATGAGTTAATCATTAAAAATAAGTTTTAAGTAACTATTCTTACCCAAAATTGAAAATTTATATAAACCCTAACATTATTATCAATTCTATTTAAAATAAATTCTTTTATTTAGTAATTTTTAATTAAAGATAGGAAGAATATACGTAATTAAATATCTTAAAAATTCAGATTTATTTATTTTTTCGTTTGACCAAAATTACAACAGTAATTAGTACGATTAAACTAAGAATTCCTAAAAATGTGATTACTAAATTTGAGGATAAAAGGCTGTTTTGCTCTTTTAATTCAGTTGTTGTAATCTCTTTGTCCAAATTAATTGAATTTTGGGCATCATTAAAATTATCGTCAGTTGAATTTACAGATTGGGAAAAACTAGGACTTGGGTTTGGCGAGTTACTGGACTTTTTTTCTATTTTTTTAGTACTGCTTGAAAGCTCTATTAAAATATCTTCTCCTGACTCACTAGTCGCCGGAGCGGGATAGGAAACTGAATCAATGACTTTAATGTATTGTCCTTCTTTTCCTACAATTTTTGACATAGTTAATGTTTTTGCAGCATCAAAATTTAAAGTTCCAGTTTCAATAACTGGATAACTATTTACAACATCTTTACATTCTGAATCGTTACATAATTTTAAATAAACTGATCTAGTTTCAAATTTATTTCCGTTCATATTCCAAGACTTTACAGAGACTTTAAATTTTGTTCCCTCTATTGGAGTTCCAGAAACTGAAGGCTTAGAGCCACTTGGTCCAGCTAATGATGAAGTTGTTTTTGATGGTGAAACGGTTGGAGATGGTGAAACTGAAATTGAATTTGTAGGTGTCGGAGATGGTTTTGGCGTCGAAATATTTTGAATTGTTGCATATGCAGCGGGGGTATCAAAATTTACGTAATCGCCTCCAATCGTTATGTTGTGCGTAGCGTATACACAAATTGTTCTTCCACCAGAATTAGCTGGATTAACCCAACTTATTGTTTGTGGTAATAATTTAAGTGCATCAGATGGACCGGTCTCAACTGTAATAATATTTAAAAGTTCACCTTTAGTGTCACCACATTCAGATGTTGGTCCAGCACCCTGATCAAGTAGATAAACATAAATTCCCCTCCAAACCACAGACTCATTCACTTCTAATTTTGAATCTCCAATTGATGCAGTAGCACTATATTGTTGCGATGGTAAAAAACCGTTTTTTGAATTAATAACTGGGACAGGAAATTTATTAATGAATGCCTGAGAAACGTTTGTTGTTGATACCATTAAGGTAATTAAAATTAGTGATAAAACATATCTAATTACTTTTTTAGTTCCAAATTTTGAAGGCATCATAGGCTAAGCATAGAGTATGAACATCGCTTTCTCAATGCATTAATAATCCGTTTAATTAAATAGTTTAACTTTTAATTAAACGGATTATAAGTTTTCTACTTCTTTTTTCTTGCAAGAATTACAATTATCACAAGAAGAAGAGCGATAACAATGGCACCGACGATACCCAGAATTAGCCCAGTAGACAATGCTGCTGGAGCTGCTGCAATTTCTGTTGGTGAAGGCACTGGTGTTGCTTCTACAGTCTCTTCAACAGTTGCTTCAGGTGTTGCCTCAACTGATTCTTCAGTTGCGCTAGGAGATGCACTTGCAGATGAAGTTGTCAATTGTTTAATTGAACTTGCCTTTTCAACTGTTTTATCTGCACCATATACAACTCGATCATAAGCAACTACATATTGACCTTTTTTGCCTTTAGCTTCTGGCATAGTAATTGTTTTAGCATCAGTATCTTTTAGATCTGAATATTTAGTTGCATTTGAATCTGATTTATCTGAACAATCAGATTTATCACAAACATACAAAGTTACTGAACGAGATTTAAATTCATTTCCGTTCATTGAAACTTTGTTTATTTTAATTTTTGCTTTAACTCCAACTTTTGGTGAAGTTGAAAAACTTGGTTTAGTAAAAGAAGGTGCCTCCGCTACCGCTGTTGCTGTTGGAGTTGCGCTCGCTGTTGCTCCAGAAATTGTGGCGTAAGCGGCTGGTCCGGTAACAGATACAGGAGCAGCAGGTGTTCTCTCTGTCGTTAATTTAATAAAAACACAAACCATTTTGCCTGCTGAATCTGCAGGATTAGTCCAAGTTAGCGTGGCGGCAACTGGAATTGGCGCGCCAACAGCTCCTACGGAAGTTTTCGAACCTAACAAAGTTCCAGTTGTGCAAGGTGCTCCAACTGGCACTCCGGCATTAAGAAGATAAGAAAAAATTTCTAAGGATTTAAAAGTTTCACCTGGTTCTAATGTTGCAGGTCCAGTTCCAGCTATTGCTGTATACCCTTTTCCTGCTTCAAAACCAAGTGCAGTACCAATAACTGGCACTGGGATAGTGCCTGTAAATGCATTGGCTTGGGTTACATAAAGAAAAGAAAAACTAAGCATACTTGTAAGTACAATTGCAAACTTTTTTTGCAAAATTCTCATTTAATGGCTCCTCAATTTGCCTAAACGATACACCTTGCTTTAACGCGAGTCAATTAACACATCAAATCATTGCAATTCTTAATCAAAATCGCCACTAGTTAGGTGAATCTTCGACCTTTTCTTGTTCTTTTTCGATTAAAATTGAAAAATAATAAGTTACTTTAACTGATTTGTTTTAGGTCCAAACTGGTTCTTGAACCTCTTTAACGTTACCTTCTTGGTCTAAAAGAAAGAATCGATCAAAATTTTGCACAAACCATCTATCATGAGTCACGGTTAAAACTGTGCCATCAAATGCATCAAGTGCTGCTTCTAATGCTTCGCTACTAGTTATATCTAAGTTATCTGTTGGTTCATCAAGTAGTAAAAGAGTTGCTCCAGAAAGTTCTAATAAACAGATTTGAAATCTTGCCTGTTGCCCACCAGATAAAGTTAAAAACAATTGATCTGCTTGAGCACCTAAACCATATCTAGATAACGTGCCAACAGCTGCATTTATTTGTAAAGATTTTTCTTCCCATAAAATTTCAGTTAAAGTTTTTCTGCTCCACTCAGGATGATCATGAGTTTGGGCAAACCA
>JBEAYY010000012.1:0-27480 GCA_041170365.1 Actinomycetota bacterium | reverse complement strand
CAAATTCTTTTATTTGAGCACTCTCTAAAGCTTGCCAAATTTCATTTTCATCCGCACCTTCTTTTGCGTAAAGTAAATTATTTTTTATAGTGTCATGAAATAAATGTGAATCTTGAGTGACGACACCAATTGTGTCTCTAATGTCACTTCTTTTTAGATCTTTTAAATTTATATTTCCAATTAATATTTCACCTCTTGTTGGGTCATACAGTCTTGAGATTAATTGGGAAATAGTTGTTTTTCCACTTCCACTAGGCCCTACTAGAGCAGTCATAGTTCCAGGTTTCATTTCAATTGAGATATTTTTAAGAATTTCAATATTTGATTCAATTGTTGTGTCTTCTTTATTTAGTTCTAAAGATTCGATGCCTACCTCTTTTCTTGTCGGATAAATAAATGAAACATTTTTAAACTGTATTTCAAGGGGTCCTTGCGGTAATGTTTTCGACACTTCAGGATCTTTAATTAAAGGCCTCAAGTCAAGAATTTCGAATACCCTTTCAAAAGAAACAAGTGCAGTCATAACATCAACTCTTACGTTTGATAAACCAGTTAAAGGACCATAAAGTCTTCCCAAAAGCGCTGCTAAAGCTAACAAAGTTCCTAAAGTCAATGCTTGGTCTACTACCAATACTCCCCCAAGTCCATAAACAATTGCAGTTGCAATAGTTGCAACAGTAGTTAAGGCAACAAAAAAGATACGATTTGTCATAGCGATTTTTATCCCGATGTCTTTTACCCGAGCAGCTTTAACATAAAAATTGTTTGATTCTTTATCAGGGGATCCGAATAATTTAGCCAGTAATGCTCCTGCAACATTGAATTTTTCATTCATAGTTTGACTCATTTGAGAATTGAGATTCATTTGCTCTCTTGAAAGCGATTGCACTTTTTTACCCATGTATTTTGCCGGAATCAAAAAAATTGGTAATAAAACTAGCGAGGTAAGTGTTATCGACCAAGATAGAAAAAACATAGTACCTAGAACTACTACAAGACTTATTCCATTTGAAACAATTCCGCTTAATGTGGATGTGAAAGCTTGTTGAGCACCGATAACATCACCATTTACACGAGAAATAAGTGAACCAGTTTGAGTTCTAGTGAAAAATGCAATTGGTTGTGATTGGACATGATCAAAGACTTGACTTCTTAATGTTAAAATTAATCCCTCACCTATTCTTGAACTAAAAAGTCTTTCAATAATGCTTAAACCTGCTGAAAGTATGGCAAGGATCGCTACTAAAACAGCTGTAGTGATAACAATTTGTCTATTTCCTGCAGAAATTCCATCGTCAACAATTCTTTTGAACAACAATGGTTGAGCAACTACTAAAAATGCGTCAACAATAACAATTAAAACCAAATAAGAAATATCTCTATTTAAAGGTTTTGCATATTTAACTATTCGATTAAATGTGTCAGATTTTATTCCTTTATTTTTGACACTGGAATCTCTAGTTAAGGATCTATAGGATTCCCACATCTGCATCTGACTCATACTTGAAATGAGTCTAGTTCAGATCGAATATTTCTACGACTTAAAGATTAAAACCCAACGCTCTTAACATTTGACGACCTTCATCAGTAATTTTGTCAGGTCCCCACGGTGGCATCCAAACCCAATTAATTCTGAACTCATCCACTATTCCATTTAGGGCTGCTTTTGTTTGATCCTCAATTACATCGGTTAAAGGACAAGCTGCAGAAGTTAAAGTCATATCAATTACAGCTTTATTATCTTCAGTGACTTCAACACCATAGATTAAACCCAAATCAACTACGTTAATTCCTAATTCGGGATCAACCACATCGTGCAATGCTTCGTAGACGTTGTCTTTTGCTGCAACGACATCAACTGCCATTTACATCTCCTTGTGCTCTAATGATTGCATCCTTTGCTGCCATCCAAGACAACAAAGCACATTTTACTCTTGCTGGGTATTGAGCAACTCCTATCATAGAAACTCCATCCCCAATCAAGTCTTCATTTCCTTGATAATTTCCTTTGCCTTGCATCATTTTCAAAAAATCATCATTGATTTGATTAAATACTTCGATTGATTTCTTATTCACTTGTTCAAACATAATGCTTGCAGAAGCCTGGCTTATTGAACAACCTTGACCATCATAGGAAATACTCTCAATATTTTTTCTATCACTAGAAAGTTTTACCTGCACAGTAATTTCATCTCCACACGTAGGGTTTACGTGATGTGCTTGCCCATCAAATGGATCTTTTAAGCCCTTACCCCTTGGCGATTTATAGTGATCCAAAATAACTTCTTGATACATATTTGAAAGTTGCATTATTTAACTCCGAAAAATTTGAACACTTTTTCAATTCCATCTAATAGTGCATTAATATCTGACTCGTCGTTATAAATATATGTACTTGCTCTCGTAGTTGATTGCACATTTAATTTATCCATTATTGGTCTTGCACAATGATTTCCAACTCTTACCGCTATTCCTAAATCATCAAGAACTTGGCCTACGTCGTGAGGATGTAGTCCTTCTAAGGCAAATGAGACTGTACTTCCTCGATCAATATTTGAAGTTGGTCCATAAATTTTTACTTTCTCAATATTTTTTAATCCATTAATTAATTTTGATGTTAAAAATCTTTCATAATTATGAACATTTTCCATTCCTAATTTTTGTAAATATTCAACAGCGACACCAAGTCCAACAGCCTCTGCTGCAGGAGGAGTTCCTGCCTCAAATTTTTTAGGCGCTTTTGCAAAAGTAGATTTCTGCATTGTTACAGTTTCAATCATTGATCCACCAGTAATAAAAGGTGGCATCATTTCTAAAAGTTCTTCAGTAGCAGCAAGCAATCCAATACCAAGTGGACCCAACATTTTATGTCCTGACCAAGCAATTGCATCTGCACCTATTTTTTGAAAATCGACAGGCATATGTGGAACCGACTGACAAGCATCGAGAAAGAAAAATGCATCTACATTTCTAGCTGCCTTACCAATTTTTTCTACATCAGTAATTGAACCTAAAACATTACTCATATGTGAGACTGAAACAATTCGAGTTTTCTTCGTTATTACAGCATCTATCTTTGAATAATCTAGTAAACCTTCATCCGTAATGGGAATCCATTTTAAAACAGTACCTATTTTTGAGCATAATTCTTGCCAAGGGATGAGATTTGCATGATGTTCTAATTCAGAAACTACTATTTCATCACCTGCATTTAAAACAAGCTTTGGATTTGTAGACTTATCTACTTTTGATTTCAAAGTTGCATTTAAAAATGAATATGACAATAAATTAAGCGATTCAGTTGCATTTTTTGTGAAAACTATTTGTTCAGGTTTAACATTGACAAAACTTGCTATTTTTTCTCTAGCTTTTTCATGAGCATCTGTGGCAAGTTCGGCTAAATAATATGCTCCTCTGTGTACGCCAGAATTTATAGTTTCATAGAAATTATTTTGCGCATCAATAACAATTTGAGGTTTTTGGGAAGTTGCGGCACTATCTAAATATATTAATTTCCTGTCATTTCGAACATGTCGTTCTAGAATTGGAAAATCAAGTTGGATTTTTTTAATATCCAACTTGAAATCCGAATCTAATATTGTCATGCCCCTGTAGTTGCTTTAGAGAACTTAACGTAACCGTTAGCTTCTAATTCCTCAGCTAATTCTTGTCCACCAGTTGCTGCAATACGTCCATCAACAAAAACACTTACTTTGTCAGGTTTGACATATCTCAAAATTCGGGTGTAGTGAGTAATCAGCAAAACACCGGTGTTGTTTTTTGAAACTGTACGATTGATTCCTTCTGAAACAATTCTTAAAGCATCAACGTCTAATCCTGAATCGGTTTCATCCAAGATTGCAATTTTTGGTTTCATTAACTCAAGTTGCAAAATTTCGTGGCGTTTCTTTTCTCCACCTGAAAATCCTTCATTTACATTTCGTTCGGAAAATGATGGATCCATTCCAATTTCTTTCATGGATTCATTCATTTCTTTTAACCAGTCACGCAATTTTGGTGCTTCACCTCTTAGAGCTGTAATCGATGAACGTAAGAAATTACTTACTGATACTCCAGGTATTTCAACTGGATATTGCATAGCCAAAAACAGTCCAGCTCTTGCTCTTTCATCAACTGACATATCTAACACATCTGCTCCATCTAATGTCACGGTTCCTTGAGTGATCGTGTATTTAGGATGACCTGCTATTGCATAAGCCAACGTAGATTTACCTGAACCATTTGGGCCCATGATGGCATGTGTTTCCCCAGACTTAATGGTTAAATCAACACCTCTTAATATCTCTTTCAATTCTCCATCTGTTTCAACACTTACGTGCAAATCTTTAATTACTAATTCAGACATATTTTTTCCTTTTCTATATTCCAACTTTTACGATGCCGTTTTCGCCATCGCCTTCTATCTGTATTTCAAAAACTTCTAGAGCTGTTGTAGCCGGTGGAGTTTTAGGTTCCCCTGTTTCTAAATCAAATTCTGATCCATGAAGCCAGCATTCAATACCAGCATCGGTTACGGTTCCTTCGCTTAAAGAAACTGCACCATGAGTGCAAACATCACTTACTGCATGAAATCCGGTTTTATTTCTTACTAGGCAAATAGTTTCACCATTTACTTCAATTGCTTTTGCACTTCCTAAAGCAAAATCTGCAACTTTTCCAACACTTGTCCAACTTGTCATTTGTTAGCTCTTTCAATTGCTGCATTAAGTTTTTCAGTTAATTTTTCTTTCAAATTAACATCACTAAATTCTCCAAAAATTCCAGAAAAGAAACCTTCAATTACAAGTTGTCTTGCAGTGTGTTCATCAATTCCTCGTGACATTAAATAGAAAAGTTGGTCATCATCTAATCGACCAGTAACACTTGCGTGTCCTGCTTTTTGTACTTCACCAGTTTCAATTTCTAAGTTTGGAACAGAATCCGCTCTTGCTCCATCGTCAAGCAAAAGATTTCTATTCATTTCATAAGTATCAGTGCCAGTGGCAACTTTACGAATAAGAACATCTCCTACCCAAACGGTGTGACTTCCTTCGCCTTGTGCTCCACCTCTATATAAAACATTGCTTCGACAATCTTTCATATTGTGATCAACAAAAACACGATTTTCAAAAAATTGACCATTTGTTGCTAAAAACACACCAAATAAATCTATGGAAGCGTGCGGTCCAGAAAATTTTGCTCTTGGAATATATCGAAGAACATCAGAACCTAATTCAACTGACATAGTTCTAACCGTTGCATCTTTTGCTAATACAAACTGTTGTTCACTGACTAAAACTGATTTGTTACTTGCATCAAAAATATTAATAACATCAATTTTAGAATTCTCTAGAGCTTCTATTTCAGAATTGATTGCTCCAATTCCTTCACCGATATATTCAAGAACCACAGTAGATTTACTGTGTTGTCCTGCTTCAATTTTTATATGCGAGTATTGAACACCTGTAGTTAAATTAATTTTTACCCAAATTAATTCTTGAGATTCAAATTCTTTAGGGATAGATATTACTAAAGCATCTTTAGTATTAGCAAACGCACGAGCTGTAATTCGATCTGTTGCTAAGAAGTTTGAATTTATTTCAAGTTTATTCACTAATTTGTGATTTATTGCAGAATTTGCTTCTACATCAAACTTGAATTTTGTGGAAGCATCTGCATCAACGTGTAAATTTGCTACACGTTTTAATGGTGTATATCTCCACTCTTCTTCTCTACCATTAGGAACAGAAAAATCATCAGGATTAACAGAAGCAATGCGATCAGGTCTTGCATCCGTGCTCTTAAGTAGAATTTCTCTTTCTTGTAAACCAGTGCTCATCCAACAGCGCCTTCCATTTGCAATTCAATTAATCGATTTAATTCGATTGCATATTCCATTGGTAATTCACGAGCGATAGGTTCGACAAAGCCACGAACGATCATCGCCATTGCTTCATCTTCATTTAAGCCTCTTTGCATTAAATAAAAGAGTTGATCTTCACTAACTTTAGAAACTGTGGCTTCATGCCCCATTGAAACGTCATCCTCACGACAATCAATGTAAGGATATGTATCAGATCTTGATATGTCATCAACTAAAAGTGCATCACATTTCACTGTTGTTTTTGAGTTATAAGATCCTTCGTTGACTTGGATTAGTCCTCGATAAGAAGTTCTACCGCCACCTCTTGCAACAGATTTGGAAATAATTGTGGAAGAGGTATTTGGAGCAGCATGAACCATTTTGGCTCCTGCATCTTGATGTTGTCCCTCTCCTGCAAATGCAACAGACATAGTTTCACCCTTGGCATGTTCTCCAACTAACCAAACTGCTGGGTATTTCATGGTTACTTTTGAACCGATGTTTCCATCAATCCATTCCATGGTTGCACCTTGTTGAGCTACTGCTCTTTTTGTAACTAAGTTGTAGACATTGTTAGACCAGTTTTGAATCGTGGTGTAGCGACATCTAGCATTCTTTTTCACAATAATTTCAACAACAGCACTGTGCAGTGAATCTGATGAATAAATTGGTGCAGTACAACCTTCTACATAATGTACGTAGGCATCTTCATCAACAATGATCAATGTTCTTTCAAATTGGCCCATATTTTCAGTGTTGATTCTGAAATATGCTTGTAAAGGAATATCAACTTTTACTCCTTTTGGAACATAAATAAATGACCCACCTGACCAAACAGCCGTATTTAAAGCTGCAAATTTATTATCACCAGATGGAATTACTGAACCAAAATATTCTTTAAAAATATCTTCATGTTGTTTTAAACCGGTATCAGTATCAAGGAATATCACTCCTTGTTTTTCTAGATCTTCACGAATTTGGTGATAAACAACTTCTGATTCATATTGAGCTGCAACACCTGCAATTAATCTCTTCTTTTCCGCCTCAGGAATTCCTAAACGATCATAAGTATTTTTAATATCATCTGGTAGTTCTTCCCATGAGGTTGCTTGTTTTTCAGTAGAGCGAACAAAGTATTTAATATTGTCAAAATCAATTCCACCTAAATATGCACCCCAGTTAGGTAGTGGTTTCTTTTCAAATAAACTCAATGCTTTTAAACGAGTTTCTAACATCCATGCAGGTTCATTTTTCTTAGCACTTATATCTCGTACTACATCCTCGGTCAAACCTCGCTTGGCGTTTTTTCCAGCATCATTTTTGTCATGCCATCCATATTCATAGTTACCTAAACCTTCTAATTCAGGACGAGCTATTGTCATTTGTTCTCCTTATATTGTTTGGCTGAACTTACTGCTGTTTTTGGCAAAGTACTAATTAAACTTGTGCAAACATTTCCGCCTTTTGCAATAGTAGAAAGTCTGGTTACATTCACACCTAAAATTGAATTAAACATTTCTAATTCTGCATCGCAGAATTCATTATGTTTTTCAGCTACGTGAGCAATCGGACAATTATGTTGACAAAGCTGGATTGTGTGAGTTGGTCCTGAACCTTTATCAGAAGTAGCTGCAAATCCTTCTTTAGTTAAGACCTCAGTTAACTTTTCAACTTTTTTATCCAATGATTTAGATTTTTCTATCTCGCTAACATATTTTTCAAATATTTTGCTAGCTCTTTTTTCAGCAAAAAGTTTTACACCTTTAGAACCTTGCAATTGATTTATGAAATCAACTGAATCTTCTGCTAATCCTTGATATTGATTTTCAAAAAAGTCTCTACCTTGTGGAGTTAACGAATAGACTTTTGCAGGTCTTCCTCTTCCTTTTGGTTTTGCAGGTCCAAAAGGTGCAATTTCGTGACACTCTGCTAAAGATTTTTCTGTCATGTCATCAAGATGTTTCCTAACTGCTACAGCACTTATACCTAATGCATCAGCTAAATCACTTGCTGAAATTGGACCTTTTTTGAGCAATTCCCGAGCCAAGCGATCTCTACCAACAGTCTTGAATTCCATAACCCTAGTGTTGCCTATTTGCCGATTGCGTGCAAGTTAGAGGTGGTTAGACTCGAAAACGACATGAAAAAAAGCCTTTTTGTTAAACGAGCTCAACTTGTAAGCCTGATCAACCTGATCGCTCAATCTGGAATCATCGTTACCGGAGCAGTAGTTCGATTAACGGGATCTGGTTTGGGATGTCCTACTTGGCCAAATTGTGCACCAGGTTCATTAGTACCAGTTGCAAGTCAAGTCGAAGGATTTCATAAATACATTGAATTTGGAAATAGATTACTAACTTTTGTCGTTTTATTTGCCTCTATAGCGCTTCTCATCACTGCAGTAATTTCGAAAGTTAAGAAATTAATCATTTGGTCAGCTTTACCACTTCTAGGTACTTTGCTTCAAGCAATTCTTGGTGGCATCACAGTATTAACTGGATTAAATCCATTTACGGTCATGTTTCATTTTTTATTATCAATAATTCTGGTAGCAATTTCTACTCTTATTCATAAATTTTGGTCAAAGGATAAACCTATAAAAATCGCATCTCCAATCATAAAAAATTACATTAAATTTTTTACTCTTAGCGGATTTATTGTAATCATTCTTGGAACAATAACTACAGGCTCAGGACCTCATTCTGGTGATGAAATTGCAGCAAGATTTAACATCGACACCAGAACTATTGCTTGGATTCATGCTGACTCTGTATTACTTTTTATTGGTTTATTAATAGGACTCATACTTCTTGTCAAAACCAATAAGGAATTAAATTCTTTAACTCGACTTTTAAATTCATTAATTATTTTGTGCCTGATTCAAGGTTTAATTGGTTATACCCAATGGTTTACTAATCTTCCTTGGATTTTAGTTGGATTCCACGTTTTAGGCTCTGTCCTTATATGGATTAATTTGATGTTGATTTTCGAAAAATCAATTTATTCGCTTAAGAACCGCATTAAGCAAATCTAGACTTGCTTCTGGTCGATATTTCATAAATAGCCAAGGTTCAGCCAATTCTAATTCCATTAATAGATAATTTCCGTTATTCTCAACAACATCAATTCGGGCATAAATTAATTCTTTCCAACAATCCAAATTTGATTTAACTTTTTCAAAAATACTTTCGAGCTTGCTATCTATCGCTACTTTTCCATCACCATCACCATGTCCCCCTTTGGTTAGGGCAGGTACTTTTTTTGCAACATGACTTAATTTTCCATCAATAACAACAATGGCTTTTTCTCCTGAAGTATCTACACTTTCCATGTAAGGCTGAATCATGGCGATTCGATTATTGTCAAAAATTTTATTTAACAAACTTTTTGCTTCATGAATTGAAGTTGCTCTGCCAGCTAAACGCGCTCCAGCTCCAATCGATGGTTTTATAGCGATTGCTTTTGCTTGATCAAAAGCCCATTTAATTTGATTTTCAGCTTCAATTAGTTGACTACAAAATTTTGTTGGGATGATAGGTATTCCACTTTTTTCTAGTTCAAGCAGATATTTTTTATCGGTGTTCCACTCAATAATCTTACTTGAGTTAAAAAGTCTGGTACTTTTTTCGACATTTTTGCACCAAGCGACAAATTCGTCTCTAAAAGGGACATAGTTCCATGTCGATCTAATAACAGCAGCATCAAAATCTTGCCAATTAATTTTTTTATCTTGCCAATTAGTAAAAACTAAATCTATATTTAATTCTTTTGCAGCATTTTCGACAAAGGAAATATCTAAATCTGGATCTGGGTCGTTGGGGTCATCGTCTCCAACAACATATGCGATTTTCATTAGCTAATTAAAGGGTCTATTCCAATTAGGAGAAATAACAATGCCAGATAAGTGATGGAATAATTAAATAATTTCATAGGCAAAATTTCAGTTAATTTACTCATGATTCTGTTACGTAGAGCAAATGCCTCTTTTAGAAATAAAATATTTAATATGATTGAACCAGCCCAATAGTAAATTGATAATTCAACTGTTAAAGGCAAAATTAATGTTGTAAAAGACATGACGAATGAGTAAATAATTATCTGATTTGCAACTTTAATATTTTCACTCACGACAGGAAGCATCGGCACTCCAGCATTTGCATAATCATTTTTGTATTGCATCGACAATGGCCAATAATGCGGTGGAGTCCACCAAAAAACAATAAGAAACAAAACAATTGGTGCTAGTTCAATTTTATTAGTTACCGCTGCCCAACCGATCAAAACAGGAAAACATCCTGCTGCTCCACCCCACACAATGTTTGAGGAAGTTCTTCTTTTAAGTAACAAGGTGTAAATGCAAACATAAAAAACAATTGCAGAAGCAGCTAAAACCGCTGAAAGAGTGTTTACACTACTTTGTAACCAAATTACAGATAACAACGAAAGTGAAACTCCAAGTGCGATTGCTCCTCGGATTGAAACTTTCCCAGTAACTAATGGCCTATGAGCTGTTCTTGTCATAAGTGCATCTATATCTCGATCAACAACATTGTTAAGTGCATTTGCCCCACCTGCAGCTAAAGCACCTCCAATAAATGTGTTTAAGACAAGTAACCAATTTGGCCAGCCACCTGATGCTAAAAACATTGTTGGCACAGTTGTTACTAATAAGAGTTCGATAATTCTAGGTTTTGTTAAAGCTACATAATTTTTTAAATTTTGTGAAAATGACTCTTTTTTTAATTCATGTGCTTTTTGTTGAGGTGATATTTCATCTGATTTCATGACCTAACTTACGTTACCTGAAGAGTTAAATCGGTGAGTTTGTTGGATAGTGTGACAACAGACTCATTAGGCTATTCACTAGAGCGCAAACGAATAAAAGGACTTTATATTTTGAATTGGACTGAACTAGATACCAAGTCATCAAACACGGCTCGAGTCTTGGCGATGGATGCTGTTGAAAACGCTGGCCATGGTCATCCTGGAACTGCGATGGCTTTAGCGCCAGTTGCTCACCTTTTATTTAATAAAGTAATGAATCATTCCCCAAAAAATTCAGATTGGTTTGCCAGAGATCGTTTTATTCTTTCTTGCGGACATGCAAGTATGTTGCTTTATTCTCAACTTTATTTAACCGGTTATGGATTAGAAATTGAAGATTTAAAGAACTTTAGAAAACATAACAGTCTTACTCCAGGCCATCCTGAATTTGGTCACACCAATGGAGTTGAAATGACTACTGGTCCATTAGGCCAAGGTTTATCTTCTGCAGTTGGAATGGCAATAGCTTCAAGATATTGGAGAAACTATTTTGACCCTAAAACTGCTACTAATCAAAGTATTTTTGATAACTATATCTATGTGATTGCAAGTGATGGAGATCTTCAAGAAGGTGTTACATCTGAAGCATCAAGTATTGCTGGACATTTAAATCTATCTAATTTAATAGTGATTTATGACGACAACAAAATCAGTATTGATGGTGAAACAAATTTAGCATTCACAGAAGATGTAGTAAAAAGATATCAAGCATACGGCTGGGATACACATACTGTTGGTTTAGATTCAAATGGAAGCGTTGATATACAAAAACTTATTGATGCAATTGAAAAATCTAAAAAATCTGAAAAGCCAAGTTTTATAAGACTTAAAACAGTAATAGCTTGGCCTGCTCCTAACGCTAAAAACACTGCAGCCTCTCATGGTGCTCCACTTGGAAATGATGAAGTAAAACTTACTAAAGAGTCTCTTGGTTTTAATCCTGAAGAAAGTTTCGTTGTGCCAAAAGAAGTTTTAGAATACACAAGATCAGTATTAGAAACTGGTGAAGAGAAATACAATAAATGGCTTAAAAAGTTTGAAGATTGGGTTTCAAAAAATCCAGATTTGAATAAACAATTTAAAAGACTTCAATCACATAGTCTGCCAGACGATCTTGAAAATAATCTGCCTAGTTTTGAAGCAGGATCAAGTGTTGCAAGCAGAAAAAGTGGTGGAACAGTTTTAAATTTTTTCTCAGAAAAATTGGTTGAATTAATTGGTGGTTCTGCAGATCTTGCAGAAAGTAATGGTGTTGCATTAAAAAATGCAACAATCATGCAAATACCTGAGTTAAATATTCCAAACTCTTCAATTGGTGGTAAATACCTTCACTTTGGTATCCGAGAACACGCCATGGCTTCAATAATGAATGGCTTGGCACTTTATGGATTTTCAAGACCTTTCGGTGCCACATTTTTAATATTTAGCGACTATCAAAAACCTGCGATAAGACTTGCAAGTCTTATGCAATTACCGGTTATTTATGTTTGGTCTCACGACTCCATTGGTTTAGGAGAAGATGGTCCAACTCATCAACCTGTTGAGCAATTATGGTCTTTACGCTCAATTCCTGGATTTAATGTTGTCAGACCTTGTGATGCAAATGAAGTAAGCCAAGCCTGGCTAAAAATTATTAAAGATAAAAAACCGACTGGAATTGTGTTAACTCGTCAAAATATTCCTACTCTAGATCGAAAAATATATGCATCGGAACAAGGTGTCTCTAAAGGTGGATATGTTTTAAGTGAGGCAAAAAATAATCAACCTGAAACGATACTGATCGCTACAGGATCTGAAGTCCAGTTGGCACTTGATGCACAAAAACAATTAGAGGAACAAAAAATTTCAACAAGAGTTGTTTCAATGCCATGCGTTGAATGGTTCTTGGCTCAAGATGAAAATTATCAAAAACAGGTGCTTCCAAAGGATATTAAAAAAATTGCAATTGAAGCAGGCTCTACTCTTGGTTGGTATAAATTTGTCGGCTCAGATGGTGCTGTGATTGGACTTGATCATTATGGTGCAAGTTCTAAGCCAGATATTTTATTTAAAGAATACGGAATATCTGTAGAAAATATTGTTGCTACTGCTAAAAAACTAATTAATTAACGCTCGCCTCTTAATTTTTCGATAGCTTCTGCCAATATTGCATCTCCGTCTTTGTCATCTCGTCTTTCCTTAACGTAAGCAAGATGAGTTTTGTACGGTTCATTTTTTGTAGGTTGTGGAGGATTATCTTGATCTCTGCCAGCTGGCCAACCACAACGTGGACAATCCCATTCATCTGGAATCGGTGCATCTACTGCAAATGCAGGTCTACTTTCATGACCATGAGCGCAATAAAAAGATAAACGAACTCGTGGTGCTGCATCTCCGCGTTCTGCTTCACCCATTGGGCCAGCGCCAACGCGGCTTCCTCGTATTGCACTACCACCAGTTGCCATTTATTTCTCCTTTTATTTAAGCGCTTAAAACTAAACCTAAACCAATAACACTTGCTGCCCAAATTATTGCGATTGCAATTGTGAATCTATCCAAATTTCTTTCAGCTAAAGAAGATCCACCAAGAGATGAACTAAAACCTCCACCGAATAAATCTGATAAACCTCCACCACGACCTCTATGAAGTAATACTAAAAGTATTAATAAAAGATTTGAAATAACTAGAATTACACCTAAAGTCCAGCTAATTATTGTCACTGAGATTTCTTCCTTTGATTGCTTCTAGGATAAAACAAAACTATTAAGTTTAAATGTTGGGGCTTATGCGAGTCCCACAAATTATGGCTGATCTGGCCACCTGATGATTCTTAAAAATTCTTCAGGGTCCAAAGCGGCCCCGCCAACCAATGCTCCATCAACATCTGGTTGTTCCATTATGGCTTTAATATTTCCAGGTTTCACAGATCCTCCATAAAGAATTCTTATTTTGTCTGCTGCTTCATCAGAATATAGTTTGGCAATTTTTTCTCGTATTGATTTTGACATTTCTTGAGCATCTTCAGGAGTTGCAACTTCACCTGTACCAATTGCCCAAACTGGTTCATAAGCAATAACAATTTGAGGGATGTAATTGGCTCTAATATCTTTTAATGCAATTTGTAATTGGTTCAAAGTATGTTCAATTGCATTTCCACTTTGTCTGATTTCTAAAGTTTCACCTACAGCAATCATTGGAGTTAAATCGTGTTTAATAGCAGCTTTTACTTTTGAATTAACTAATTCATCTGTTTCATTGTGATAGGCACGTCTTTCACTATGGCCAATCAGAGCATATTTAACTTTTAATTTATTAAGCATTGGTCCACTAATTTCGCCTGTATATGCTCCAGAATCATGAGCACTTAGATCTTGAGCGCCATATGTAAGTCTTAAATGATCGGCATCAACAACAGTTTGTACAGATCTTAAATCAACAAATGGTGGAAAAATTACAACTTCGGTTCTTTCGTAATCTGCATCAGTTAATGAAAAACCCAATTTATTTACATAAGCGATTGACTCTAAATGATTTAAATTCATCTTCCAGTTTCCAGCCATTACTGGTTTTCTACCTTCAATGGACATTTAAATCTCCTCCAATACTTTTAATCCCGGTAATTCTTTACCTTCTAGAAGTTCCAATGATGCGCCGCCACCTGTTGAGATGTGATCAAATTTTGATTCATCAAGACCTAACAATCTTATTGCAGCAGCAGAATCTCCTCCTCCAACAACTGTGTAGGCGCTCAATTCAGAAATCTTTTGCGCTATTTCTTTAGTTCCATTTGAAAATTCTTTCACTTCAAAAACTCCCATAGGACCATTCCAAACGACCGTTTTAGCTTGATTTAACTTGGAACTAAATAAATCAATCGTTTTTGGACCAATATCTAATCCTTTTTGATCACTTGGGATATTTTCTACATCTACAGTTTTTACTTCACTTGAGCCATCTAATTCTTTAGAAATTACAACATCAACAGGTAAAACTATCTGAACATTTTTTTCTTGTGCTACTTTCATAAGTTGATTTACTTCTTCAATTCTTTCTTGTTCAAGCAAAGACTGTCCAACTTCAAAACCTTTTGCTTTCAAAAATGTAAAAGCCATTCCCCCACCTATTAGTAGTAAATCGACTTTATTTATTAAGTTCTTAATCACACCTAATTTGTCACTTACCTTGGAACCACCTAATACAACTACATAAGGTCTTTCAGGATTATTAAGCACTTTGTCAAATGCTTTTTGTTCAGCTTCCACAAGTTTTCCTGCAGCACTTGGTAAAAGTCTTGCAATGTCTGTCACTGAAGCTTGTTCTCTATGCACCACACCGAAACCATCAATTACAAAAAAATCACCGAATTGCGCTATTTTTTGTGCCAATCTATTTCTTTCAGCTGGATCCTTACTTGTTTCATCTTTTTCAAACCTAATGTTTTCGATCATTAATATTTCACTTGGATTTAATTCATCAATTTTATTTTTCAAATTAGGTTCGTTTAAATCTTCAACAAATTCGATTTTTTTATTTAATAATTCACTTAATCTTTTTGCAATTGGTTTTAAAGATAATTCTGGCTTTCTTTCACCTTTTGGTCTTCCTAAATGTGCCAAGATAATGATTTTGGCATTCTTTTTAATTAATAATTCAATTGTAGAAACACTTGCTTTTAATCGTCCATCATCTGTAATTTGCATTTGCCCATTTGAGTCAACTTTTAAAGGGGCATTTAAATCAGCGCGTAGAATTACGCGCTGATTTGATAATTCAATTTGTTCTAATTGTTTCATTAAAAATTAGAGATTTGAGCCAACAAGTTGAGTTAAATCAACAAGACGACTTGAGTAACCCCATTCGTTGTCATACCATCCAACAACTTTTGCAACACTTCCAGAAACTGAAGTAAGTTGTCCATCAATTATGCATGAATGTGGATCATGAACAATATCTGTAGAAACAAGAGGATCTTCAGAATAAGAAAGTATTCCTTTCAAGGAAGTTTCTGCTGCAGCTTTTAATGCGTTGTTAATGTCTTGCACACTTGCTGACTTTTTTAATTGAACAGTTAAATCTGTTGCTGAACCAACTGGAGTTGGAACACGCATGGCATAACCATCAAGTTTTCCTTTTAACTCAGGTAAAACTAAACCAATAGCTTTAGCAGCACCTGTTGTTGTTGGAATCATGTTGATCGCTGCCGCTCTTGCTCTTCTTAAATCTTTATGCGGCATATCAAGTGTTGATTGATCATTTGTATAAGCATGAATAGTGGTCATCAAGCCAGATTCAATTCCAAAAGTGTCATGAATTACTTTTGCCATTGGACCAAGACAGTTTGTGGTGCAAGACGCATTACTTATTACGATATGTTTTGCATGATCTAGTGCTTCATGATTTACACCTAAAACTATTGTGATGTCTTCTCCTTTGGCAGGAGCTGAAATCAATACTTTTTTAGGTCCAGATTTTAGATGTGATTTGGCTTTTTCAGCATCTGTAAATACACCAGTCGATTCAATAACAAGATCAACCCCAAAGTCTCCCCAAGGAATTTCTGCAGGATCTCTGTGTGAGGTAATTTTTATTTCTTTGTTATCAACATATATAGAATTTCCTTCTGTTTTTACTTCTCCTGGAAATCTTCCTAAAGTTGAATCGTATTTCAATAAATGAGCTGAAGTTTTAACATCTGTTAAATCATTAACTGCGACAACTTCGATTGGTTCATTAGATTTAATAATTTGGGCTAAAGCACCTTCTGCTGCTTTACCTTTTCTATCTTGAATAACTCTTAAGTAATTTCTTCCGATACGACCAAAACCGTTGATTCCAACACGAATTGCCACTTTTTTATCAACTCCAGAATTTAAATAGTTTTTATGGATTTTTATTTCATTTTGGCGTCATTGCCAAAACCAATTCTACCCTTCGAGCATTTCTGGTGTGAGAGAGGCTTCAGTTGTTGGAATTCCTAATTCTTGCGCTCTTTTATCCGCCATTGCTAAAAGTCTTCTGATTCTTCCTGCTATTGCATCCTTTGTTAAAGGTGGATCAGATAGTGAACCGAGTTCTTCCAAACTTGCTTGCTTATGAGTGATGCGTAGTTGTCCCGCAGCTTTTAAATGATCTGGAATTTCATCTCCCAAAATTTCCATTGCTCTTAAAACTCTCGCACCGGCTGCAACTGCTGCTTGAGCACTTCGCCTTAAATTGGCATCATCAAAATTTGCTAAACGATTTGCTGTAGCTCTTACTTCACGACGCATTCTTCTTTCTTCCCAAGCAATGACTGCATCGTGTGCTCCAAGTCTTGTTAATAGAGAACCAATTGCATCTCCGTCTCTAATTACAACTCGATCTACTCCTCTTACTTCTCGAGCTTTAGCAACAACATCAAGTCTTCTGGCAGCACCAACTAAAGCAAGTGCAGCTTCAGGTCCTGGTGCTGTTATTTCTAAAGCACTTGATCTACCAGGTTCAGTCAAAGATCCATGAGCTAAAAATGCTCCACGCCATGCAGATTCAGCATCGCAAATTCCACCACCTACAACTGATGGAGGAAGTCCTCTGATTGGTCTTCCGGCTGCATCTATTAATCCTGTTTGTTTTGCTAAAACATCTCCACCTTGCACAACTCTTACTACGTAACGTGCACCTTTTCTAATGCCAGAACCCTGCAACACAGACATTTCAGCATCATGGCCATAAAGTTCGATGATGTCTTTGCGAAGTCTTCTAGCAATTTGACCAGCATCTAATTCTGCTTCGACAACAATTTGGCCTGCAACTAAATGAAGCCCTCCTGCAAATCTCAAAAGGGCCGAAACTTCAGCTTTTCGACAACAACTTTTATTTAATTCAACTCTTGCTAATTCATCTTTTACCGCTGCTGTCATTGCCATAACTTATATCTTGACATAAGTTTTACGGCGTGTCAGATTGTTTTTAAAAATCTTTGAATTTGTAACTTAAATCATGTCACATGAGTAACACGAGTAACTTTTATTCTTTCCCTAAATCTCTGTGAACAACTCTTACTTTTGCCCCATGCTTAATTAGATTTTTAGATACTTCTTCACTTAAACAAACGCTTCTGTGTTTTCCACCTGTGCAACCGATTGCAACGGTAACGTACTTTTTTCCTTCTCTTATATAACCTGCTTTTGTTTGATTGATTAGCTCAACAATATTTGTGCCAAATTCTAAAGCACCTTCTTGATTTAACACAAAATCTTTTACAGGTTGATCTAATCCTGTTAATTTCTTCAATTCTTCTTTCCAGAAAGGATTGAACAAAAACCTTGCGTCAAAAACAAAATCGGCATCTATAGGAATTCCATATTTATATCCAAAAGACAAGACTGTTACTTGAAAGGCTTCTACGTCACTTTCAAAAGTTTTTTCAATAATTGTTCGAAGTCCTGGAGTAGACATATCTGAAGTGTCAATTACTACATCTGCATTTGCTCGTAAATCCCCTAAAAGTTCACGTTCTTTTTGTAAGCCATCTAGGACTCTTCCTTCACCTTGTAAAGGATGAGGTCTTCTACTTCCTTCAAACCTTCTTACTAAAGCTAAATCTGAAGCATCCAAAAATAAAAATCTTATTTGCCAATTTTCTTTTTTTACTTTTTCTAACGAATTATTTAATGTTGAAAATAATTTTCCTCCACGCACATCAACCACAACTGCGATATGACTTGCCACTCCTTGACTTTGCACATCTTTTAAAGCATCTAGTAGTACAGAAGGAGGTAAATTATCGATAACAAACCAACCCAAATCTTCTAGAGCTTTAGCAGCTGTTGAGCGTCCTGCTCCAGACATTCCAGTGACAATTAAAACTTCTGGTTTGTTCATGTTCTTAGTCTGCCCTATCTTTGAATCACGACAAAATTTCGCCTGTTTCAACATCAAAACTAGGTGTCTCTGCTTGCAATCCATCCAAAATAGCCGTTGCTAATTTTTCATTAAATCCTGGATTTTGGGCTAATTCTTTAATATCTAGTTTTCTTATTTTTGAAACAGATCCGTATTTATCCAATAAGAATTTGATCTTTTTCTCACCAAGTCCTGGAATTACATCTAATTCACTTTCCAAAGACTTTTTCGAATGTCTTTGTCTAGTTTTAGTGACAGCAAAGCGATGAGCCTCATCTCTAATTCTTTGAACTAGAAACAATGCTTCACTATTTCTAGGCAGAATTATTGGATCTTTAGCTCCAGGTTTCCACAATTCTTCTAATCTTTTCGCAATTCCAACAGTTTCAATTTCTGATAAACCTAATTCATCTAAAGCATTTCGAGCTGCATTTACTTGAGCAATTCCACCATCTATCAAAACTAAACTTGGTCTATAAGCAAAACTTTTCTTGTTACTATTTTCTGCATCTTCACCATCTATCAAATATCTATATCTTCTGCTTACTACTTCAGCAATTGCGCGAGGGTCATCTTGGCCTTCAAAGGATTTAATGTTGAAAGTTCGATAATGCTTCTTCTGCGCTATTGCATCTTCAAAAACAACTAAAGAAGCAGTAGTACTTGTGCCAGAGATATTTGAAATATCAATACATTCGATTCTTAAAGGAGCCTGTTCTAATTCAAGTGCTTGTGCGAGTTCTTCTAAAGCTTTAGTTCTAGCTAATAAATCTGCTGATCTTTTAAGTTTATGACTAATGAGATTTTGTTCTGCATTTTTCTCACTAGTCTCCATTAATTTCTTTTTATCTCCTCTTTGAGGTCTTCTTATATCGACACTCTTTTTAGCATTTTCAGATATCCATTTTGTCACGTTTTCTAAATTTGATAATTCATGATTTGTCAAAATTTCTTTTGGAATAGCATCGCCTTCTAATTCACCATAGATTTGAGTTAATAAGTCTTCAAAATGATCTGGTAATTCTTTATGATCGATTCGATCTGAAACAAATGATCTCTCGCCTTTTATTTGTCCTTGTCTAACGTGAAAAATTTGAATCGACAAATGCAATTCATCGACTGCCAAAGCAATTAAATCAGCGTCAGTTTCATCATCAAAAACAATGGCATTTAATTCAACTACTTTATTCAAAGCTTCTAATCTATCGCGATAACGAGCAGCCTTTTCGTATTCTTCGTTTTGGCTTGCTTTTTGCATTTCATAATTTAGATCATTAAAAATTGTTTTAGTATTGCCATTTAAAAAATTAAGAACATTATTCACAATTTGTGAATATTCATTTTTATCCACCCGTGCAACGCAAGGTGCTGCACATCTTTCTATATCTCCTAAAAGACAAGGTCTCTTCATCAATTGATGTCTTCTAAAAACACTATCTTTACAAGATCGAATTGGAAAAACTTTTATTATCTGTTCCATTGTTTGTCTAATTGCCCAAACATGGGTGAATGGACCATAGTATTTATTACCTTTTTTCTTTGCTCCTCTAGTAACAGCAATTTGAGGAAATTCTTCTTTCAAAGTTAAAGTTAAATATGGATAAGTTTTGTTATCCCTAAATCGAACATTGAATCTTGGATTAAATGCCTTAATCCACGTAAACTCAAGTTGCAAAGCTTCAACTTCATTATGAACAGTGACCCAATCAACTTTTGCTGCAGTTTTAACCATCATGGCAGTTCTTGGATGTAAATTAGTGATATCAGTAAAATAACTGTTTAATCTATTTTTTAAATTTTTTGCTTTACCCACATAAATGACTGAATCATCTTGTGTTTTAAATCTGTAAACCCCTGGAAGTTCAGGAACATTCTTTGGTCGATAAAGAGATGGATCAACCATAATTAGCCAACTTTTTTAGTTGTTTTTTTCAACATTGGTGCTAAATATTTTCCCGTGTAACTATTGCTAATTTTTGCAATTTGCTCTGGGGTTCCTTGTGCAACAACGGTTCCGCCTCTGAAACCACCTTCAGGACCCATATCAATTACCCAGTCAGAATTTTTTATCACATCCAAATTATGTTCAATGACAATTACAGTATTTCCAGAATCTACTAATCGTTCCAGAACAAGTAGTAATTTTCTAACGTCTTCAAAATGAAGCCCAGTTGTTGGTTCATCCAAAACATAAATGGTTCTTCCCGTACTTCTTCTTTGAAGCTCAGTAGCAAGTTTTACTCTTTGTGCTTCACCACCAGAAAGAGTTGGAGCAGATTGACCTAAACGAACATAGCCAAGGCCTACATCTACTAACGTTTTTAGATTTCTAGCAATAGCAGGAACTGATTCAAAAAATTGTAAAGCTTCTTCAATTGGCATATTCAAAACATCACTTATGGTTTTACCTTTGTAATGGACTTCTAAAGTATCTCTGTTGTATCTAGCCCCTTCGCAAACTTCACATGGAACATAAACATCTGGCAAAAAGTTCATTTCGATTTGAATAGTTCCATCACCTGAGCATGATTCACATCTTCCACCTTTAACGTTGAAACTAAATCTTCCAGGCTGATAACCTCTAATTTTTGCCTCTGTAGTCTCGGCGAAAAGTTTTCTTATGTTGTCAAAAACGCCTGTATATGTAGCTGGATTACTTCTTGGTGTTCTACCAATCGGGCTTTGATCTACGTGTACGACTTTGTCTAAAAGTTTTATGCCTTCTACTTTTTTGTGTTTTCCTGGAACAATGCGTGCTTGATGAAGATCTCGTGCTAGAGATGAATACAAAATATCGTTAACTAAGGTTGATTTTCCTGAACCACTTACCCCTGTTACTGCAACAAAAACTCCTAGTGGAAACTCAACACTTATTTTCTTTAAATTATTTTCCTCTGCCTCGATAACTTTAATAATTCTTGTTGGATCAATTTTTCGTCTATTTTTGGGTATTACAACTTCTTTACGACCTGAAATATAGTCCCCAGTTATAGATTTTTTATTCTTTTCTAAATCTTGAACTGTTCCTGATGAAACAACAAAACCACCATGTTCTCCAGCACCTGGTCCAATGTCTACCACCCAATCTGCTGCTCTAATTGTTTCTTCGTCATGTTCAACCACGATTAAAGTGTTACCAAGATTTCGTAAACGAATTAAAGTATCAATTAATTTCTTATTATCTCTTTGATGAAGACCAATGCTTGGTTCATCAAGGACATATAAAACTCCAACTAAACCAGACCCAATTTGAGTAGCCAAACGGATTCTTTGAGCTTCCCCACCTGATAATGTTCCAGCTGCTCTATCCAAACTCAAGTAATCAAGTCCAACATCAAGTAAAAACTGTAATCTCTCTAATACTTCTTTTAACACTCTCTGGGCGATAGCCATTTCTCTTGTTCCAAGTTTTAACTCAGAAATAAATTTAGTTATTTCACCTATAGACATTGAACTTAATTCAGCAATATTTCGATTACCAATTTTTACTGCTAAAGAAACAGGTTTTAATCTTGCACCTTTACAACTCTTGCAAGGCTTTTGTCGCATATAACCTTCAAGATGCTCCCTAGCAGCATCTGAATCTGATTTTTCATGTCGCCATTGAATATTTTCTATGACACCTTCAAACTCAGTCCAATAAGAGCGTTGTCTTCCATAAGAATTTTTGTATTTAACATTTATGTTGCTTTCATATCCGTAAAGAAGTGCATCTCTTACTTTTTCTGAAAGTTTTCTATATGGAGTATCCAAACTAAATTTCAAATCTTTTGCCACAGCTTCTAATAATCGTGCCCAATATCCATCTGCAGACGAATTGGCCCATGGGGCTATTGCTCCTTCAGAAATTGATAAATCTTTATTTGGAATTACTAATTCTTCATCTACTTCAAGATGGCTTCCCAAACCACTACATTCAGGACATGCGCCAAAGGGTGAGTTGAAGGAAAAACTTCTTGGTTCTAATTGATCAAAAGAAATACCACACTTTGTGCATGCAAGATGTTCTGAATAAACTCTTTCTTTATTTTTTGATTTAGCATCTTCGTCAACAAAATCTAAAATTACTGTTCCATTAGCAAGTTTCAAAGCAGTTTCAACTGAATCAGTAATTCTTTGTCTAGATTCAGCCTTTACGCTCAAGCGATCAACAACAACTTCAATATTATGTTTTTCTTGTTTTTTTAATGTTGGAACTTCAGTTAATGGATAAGTTGTGCCATCGACTCTTGCTCTAGAAAAACCTTGAGTCTGTAGTTCTTTGAATAAATCTTGATATTCGCCTTTTCTTCCAGAAATAACAGGTGCCAAGACTTGAAATTTCGTTCCAGAATTTAATTCCAAAACCTGATCCACAATTTGTTGTGGGCTTTGACGATGAATTACATCACCACATTTTGGGCAATGAGGAGTGCCAGCTCTTGCGAATAGAAGTCTTAAATAATCATGAACTTCAGTGATGGTTCCTACTGTCGAACGAGGATTTCTATTTGTCGATTTCTGATCAATTGATACAGCAGGTGAAAGGCCTTCTATAAAATCAACATCTGGTTTGTCCATCTGACCAAGAAATTGTCTTGCATAAGCAGAAAGACTTTCAACATAACGACGTTGACCTTCAGCAAATATGGTGTCGAAAGCAAGAGATGATTTTCCTGAACCTGATAAACCAGTAAAAACTATTAGTGAATCTCTAGGTAGTTCAAGAGAAACATCTTTAAGATTGTGCTCTCGAGCGCCTCTAACAATTAATTTATCGGCAACTAAAGTGCCATGGCGCTTTGTTTCGGTCTTTGAATTAGTCGAACTCACCTAGTAAACACTAATACTGAAATCAAATTCTTGCCTACTCAACTCCAGGATGATCTCTCTTAATATCAGCAATGGCTGAACCAGAATTATCACTTCCCGGTCGATGAGCAAGTTCTGGATGTAATTTAGTTTGACGAAGTGAGGCAAGCACAGTAATAGCAAGAATTGAAATAATCACTGCTAAAGAAACAGGTGTTGATATTTCAGGAGCAGATTTAAAGCCGTTTTCATGAGCGGCGTGAAGAATTAGTTTCACACCAATAAAACCTAAAATGGCTGCAAGTCCGTAAGACAAATAAATTAATCGATCAAGTAATCCATCAAGCATGAAATAAAGTTGTCTTAGTCCCATTAGTGCAAAAGCATTTGCTGTAAAAACAATATATGGATCTTGGGTTAAACCAAAAATTGCAGGTATTGAATCAAGTGCAAACAAAATATCTGTAGTAAAAATTGCAATCATCACGATAAATAAAGGAGTGAAGTATTTCTTTCCATTTATTTTTACTCTAAATGCACCTTCATGATATTTAGGGGTAACCGGCAAATATTTTTCTGCTAATATTAATACTTTATTCTTAGTTGGATCTGTTTCAGTTCCTTCATTAGAAGTTAATTTATAAGCTGTATAAATCAGAAAAGCACCAAAAATAAAGAAAATCCAAGAAAATCTTGCAATTGCTGCTGCACCTACGATTATGAATAAAAATCTTAAAACTAAAGCTCCGATAATTCCGATTTGTAAAACTTCTTGTTGATAAATAGCTGGAACAGCAAAAGCAGACAAAATAATTACAAAAACGAATAAATTATCAACACTTAAACTATATTCAGTGATCCAGCCTGCAAAGAATTCAAATCCTGCATCTGGTCCTTTAATAGCCCAGAGTCCTAAACCAAACAATATTGCAGCAAAAACATAAACGATTACCCAAATTGAGGCTTCTTTAAATTTAACTACGTGAGGATGTTTTTTGGCATACAAAAATTCAGCTGTGTAAACGGCTAAAAAACCTAAAATTGTGATAACCCATACCCATAACGGCTCTTCCATATGTTGATAACTTATCGGATTTAGGCGTGACCGGCTGCAACCATCTGGCGTAATTCTTTTTTAAGTTCATGAATTTCGTCTCGATAACGTGCCGCTAACTCGAAATTTAATTCAGAAGCTGCCAATTTCATCTGAGCAGTCAATTCGGTGATTAATTCTGCTAAATCTTGGGCAGGTGCTTTACTTGAACCTTTTTCTTTTCTTAGTCTTTTGATATTTAATGCTTCTTCAAGTATCTCTTCCGTATCAGAATCTTCTTTAATAATCGAATCATTTATATCTGAAATCTTTTTACGAAGAGGTTTTGGATCAATTCCATTTTCTTTGTTATAAGCAATCTGCTTTTCTCTTCTTCGATTTGTCTCTTCAATTGCCTTTTTCATTGATTTAGTAATCGTGTCTGCATACATAATCACTTGACCGTCAATGTTTCTTGCTGCCCTACCAATAGTTTGAATTAACGATTTTTCAGAACGTAAAAAACCTTCTTTATCTGCATCAAGAATCGCAACTAAAGAAACTTCCGGTAAATCTAGACCTTCTCTTAATAGGTTAATTCCCACTAAACAATCAAATTCACCACTTCTAAGTCCTCTTAATAGCTCAACTCTTTTTAAAGTGTCTATTTCTGAGTGCAAATATCTAACTCTCATGTCTTTTTCTAAGAAATAATCTGTTAAATCTTCCGCCATTTTCTTGGTAAGTGTTGTAACGAGCACTCTTTCATTTTTTTCTGCCCTTATTTTTACTTCGTGTAGCAAATCATCGATTTGACCTTTTGTTGGTTTAACCCTAATTTCTGGATCAACAAGTCCAGTAGGTCTAATTACTTGCTCAACAACAGATTCAACTTTTCCAAGTTCGTATGGACCCGGAGTTGCAGAAAGATAAACAGTTTGACCAATTCTTTCTTGAAATTCATTAAATTTTAAAGGTCTATTATCTAAAGCACTTGGAAGGCGAAATCCATATTCAACTAATGTTCTTTTTCTTGAAGCATCACCTTCATACATGCCACCGATTTGTGGAACTGTCACGTGAGATTCATCAATTACTAGCAAAAAATCTTCTGGGAAATAATCTAGTAAACAATTAGGAGCACTTCCTGCAGGTCGATCATCAAAATATCTTGAATAATTTTCAATTCCAGAACAAAAACCTAACTCTCTAATCATTTCTAAATCAAATGCAGTTCGCATTTTTATTCTTTGTGCTTCAAGTAATTTATTCTGACTTTCTAGCTCTTGAACTCTATGCATAAGTTCAACTTCAATTTGAGAAAGCGCCTTTGCAGTTTGTTCAGGACTTGCCACATAATGTGTGGCAGGAAAAATAAATATTTCTTCATCATCTGTGAGGATTTCACCTGTAACAGGATGTAAAGTCATTATTTTTTCTATTTCATCACCAAACATCTCAATTCTTACAGGATGTTCTTCATATGCTGGATATATTTCTAAAGTATCTCCCCTGACGCGAAATGTTCCTCTTTCAAATGAAAAATCATTTCGAGAGTATTGGATACTAACGAGTTTTCTTAATAAAGTATCTCTGGAAAAATCTTCATTTTTTCTGATTCGAATTGCCTGTTTAACATATTCTTCTGGAGTTCCTAAACCATAAATACAAGAAACTGTTGCCACTACGACTACATCTCGCCTTGTTAATAGTGCTGAAGTAGCTGAGTGACGAAGTCTTTCAACTTCTTCGTTAATGCTTGAGTCTTTTTCAATGAAAGTATCGGTTTGAGGCACATATGCTTCTGGTTGGTAATAGTCGTAGTAGGAAACAAAATATTCCACAGCATTATTAGGAAGCATTTCTCTTAATTCATTGGTTAATTGTGCCGCTAATGTTTTATTGGGTTCAATAATTAATGTAGGTCGCTGAACTCTTTCGATAAGCCAAGCTGTGGTGGCTGATTTTCCAGTACCAGTAGCACCAAGTAGCACAATGTCTTTTTCACCTTTTTTAAGTCTTTTCTCTAATTCATTAATTGCTTGAGGTTGATCTCCAGCAGGAGAAAACTCTGAAATAACTTTAAAAGGAGCAACAGTTCTGATTAAATCACTTTTAGGTCGCATTTATGACTTAAATTTTCTTTCTAAAAGGGCTTGCCAAACTTTTGCTACATCTGCTTCTAATTGTTCAATGTTTCCATCATTAGTGATCAGAAAATCTGCTGAAGATTTTCTTGCTTCATCACTTACTTGCAAGCTCATTCGCTTTTTAGCTTCTGGTTCGCTAATTCCTCGTTTTTGAAGTCTATTTATTCTATTTTTTTCACTCGATATCACAACCACAAGAAAATCAAACATTTTTTCCATTTTTTTCTCAAGCAATAATGGCACTTCGTTGACTACAATTGTTTCTTGGGTCTGAGAATCAATCAATTCGTTTGTTTTATTTCTAACTAATGGATGAATTATTTCTTCGAGATCTTTTAAAGAATTTTGATCATTGAAAACAATTTGTGCTAATTTTTGACGATCAATACTTCCATTTTCTTGCAAGATTTGATTGCCAAATCTAGACAACACTTTTTGAAAACCAGGTGTGTTTGGTTCAATGACTTGTCGTGCTAATTCATCTGAACGGATTACTACTGCACCCAATTTTGAGAACATGTCAGCAACGGTGCTTTTACCAGCACCGATGCCGCCTGTTAATCCAACTTTCATGTTGGCTTAATCTCGATACTTAGTTGTTGGAATCTAGTTTGTCACTTAATTTTGCAAGTTCAGGATTAGCTTTTTTTTGATCTTGTTCTGCTTGCCATTTTGCAAGAGCTTCAGAATACTGCTTTTCCCATTCCTTCTTTTGATCTTCAAAACCAGATTTCCATTCACCAGTTTCTGGATTAAATCCTTCTGGGCCAATGTATTTTCCTGTTTCATCAAAGGCAGGTGCCATTCCATATTGATATGGATCAAATGCAGCTCTTGCTTCACCTGATTCACTTGCTTGCTTGACTGACAAAGAAATTCTTCTTCTTTCAAGATCAATGTCAATGATTTTCACATTCACATCTTGATTAACTTGTACAACTTGTTCTGGGATTTC
>JBEAYY010000011.1:0-9778 GCA_041170365.1 Actinomycetota bacterium | reverse complement strand
ATTTGTTTTATTAACTTCAATGTTTCCACTTATTTCAACATTTCCTGCATTTAATAAACCCATAATGGCTGATGCAGTAACACTTTTTCCTGAACCTGATTCACCAACCACTGCCAAAGTTTCACCAGTTGCAAGAGAAAAACTTAAATTATCAACAGCATGCACAAGTCCATCAGCAGTTTTAAATGAAACATTTAAATTTTCTACTTTTAAAATTTCACTCATGCTTCAAGTCTTACTCGAGGATCTAATACGGCATACAAAATATCTACAATTGCATTTGCTACCACCACAATAAATGCAGTAATTAAAGTAATGCCTGCAATTACAGGAAGATCAGAATCTGAAACTGAATTAAAAGCTAAACGTCCCATACCAGGTAAACCAAAGACTGATTCAGTAATAATTGCTCCCCCTAATAAAACTGCTATATCCAAACCAGCGATTGTCACAATAGGAGTAATTGCTCCTCTTAATACATATTTAAATAAAACTCTTTTTCGTGATAATCCTTTTGAAATCGCTAAGCGAACATAATCTTCACTCATTGTTTCTAGCATCCCATCTCTTGTTAAACGGGTATATAGTGCTGCAGAAACTATTGCCACAGTTAACCAAGGTAAAAACATTGTTTGATACCAAGAAATAGGATCTTCAAAAACTGAAACATAACTTGGGAATGGAAAAATTGGAAGCCAAATTATAAATATATAAATTAGAAGTAAACCTACGAAAAATGTTGGCATTGATAATCCAAAAATGGCAAAACCTGTGCTAATTCGATCTAACGCTTTACCTTTTTTCAAAGCAGAAACAACTCCCAGACCAACTCCCATGAGTAACCAAATAACAGCTGCACCTATGGTTAATGAAATTGTTGCTGGCAGTGCGTTTGTAACCATGGAAGTTACGCATTGACCTCTATAGAAGGAATAACCAAGACTTGGTGCAGGACATGAAAAAGCTTGAGCACCTTCACCATAAGTTCTGCCAAAAAATATTCCCTTCATATAAGTGAAATATTGAGTAAGAATTGGCTGGTCATAACCTAAACGAATTCTGTTTGCTTCAATTTTTTCTGGTGTGCAATGTTGACCACAACTTAAAGATGCAGGATCAACTGGTAAAACACTAAATAAAAAGAAAGTTGTAATAGAAACAACAAAAAGTAAAACAATCATGAAGGCTAAACGTCTGACGATAAAGCGCGCCATGTTTAACCTTTCTTTAAGAATGGGAGCTTACAAATAATTTGTAAGCTCCCATAATTTTTTCTACTGAATTACGTAGAGAGCAGCGAAGTTATGTGAACCGTATGGGTACCATACGTAAGCTCCGCCAATTCCTGTTCCACGAAATTCTTGTGTTTTGCTAAACCAAGTTGGTATTGCCCAAACTTGATCTAATGCATATTGATTTGCTTTCTTCCATAGATCTGCTTGCGCATTTCTATCGGTTTGAGCAAGTGCTTCATCCATAAGCGCTTTGTAAGCAGGAAATGCAGCATCTTCTTGATTTTGTGAAATATTAAATCCACCTTCACCAAAAAGTTCTGGCATAACTGTTGAAGCGTTTAACCAGTCTGCAGCCCAACCAGCACGACTAATGTCGCCTTGTAAAGCTGGATCCATCACAACTGAGTAATACTTACCTGGCTCAATTGGATTTGACTTGATAACGATTCCTGCTTCTTTTGCAGATTCAATCCAAATAGCAACATTTTTTGCCCATGTTGGATTATCTGGATGATCAAAAGTTAAACCAGCGCCAGTTGCTTTTGCATAAACATCTGGACACTCAGTTTTTGCTTTTTCCATTTCTGCTATTGCTGCATCTGGATTTCCAGCTGGTTGTAGTCCATCTGGTTCCTGATTAGGTGCATAGTCTGTTGCCATGGTTGGAGAAATAAATCCATCAGCCAAAGTACCAACATAATCAGCACCACCATTTGCAGTTTGTAAAGCTTCGCGATCAACTGCAAGATAAAGTGCTTTTCTTACAGGTAAGCAAGGAAGTTTCTTTACATTTAGTGCAACATAAATTGCATAAACGTCTTGTTCGTTCAAGCGACGATCAGCAAATTGCTCATCTCCAAAAACTGTTTGTAAGTTTTCTGCTTGAACTCCATCAAGTGATGCAGCAAATGCGTCATCACCTGAAGATGCAATCAAACGAGAATCAATAACTGCTGGATCAAGAGCAAAGTTAACCACGATCTTGTCTGGATAAGCTTTACGCAATGGATCTGAGTCTGGATTCCAGTTTTCGTTACGAACCAATGTCATGCTTTGAGCTTTTACATAAGACTCAATTTTGTATGGTCCATTTGAAACAACAGCATCATCATATTTTTCACCAGTGTCTTTAGCTTTTGGTACTGGTGCAAATGCAAGCAATGTCACTGTGTAGTTGAAGTCAGCAACAACTTTGTTCAACTTGAAAGTGATTGTTTTGCCATCGCATGAAACTGCGTTGTCATACAAAGCTTGTTGTTCAGCTGTTGCTTTGTATGGGCCTGGATATTGGCTATTGCCTTCGGCATCTGTAGGAATATCCAAATATGAAATTGCATATGTTGGACCATCAACGATGATGTCGGTTGCAAAT
The DNA here is from genome assembly GCA_041170365.1 of Actinomycetota bacterium. Lineage (GTDB taxonomy): Bacteria > Actinomycetota > Actinomycetes > S36-B12 > UBA5976 > ATZT02. Next base: position 7,171 of record JBEAYY010000011.1, on the reverse strand, counting down.
ACACGGCTTGTTCCGTATGCAACATCTTGGCAAGTTACTTCGCTGCCATCTTCCCAAGTAAGACCATCACGAAGTGTGAAAGACCAAGTCTTTCCACCATCCGGAGTGGTTCCAGTATCTGTTGCCATATCTGCAACAAGATTTGCACCGTTTGGTCCTGATTCGTATGCGTACGTGGTCAACGTGCGGTTGACGAATGATCCAAAGAATGCAAGATCTTGACCTGTGTAGTTACGTTGTGGATCAACGTGATTGAACTGTTCAGCATTTGTCAAGAAAGTAATAGTTCCACCTTGACTTGCTTCACCAGTTCCACCAGCTGAAGTTCCACTTCCGCCACCGCAAGCTGATAACAGCAATGCGCTAGCTGCAACCACAACACCAAATTTGGTGCGTGAGTTTAACTTCATTTGTCCTCCCTTAATAGTTAAAGCATCGTTGCCTTAACTGTTGTTAGAAAATTTTTTGATTTTCTAACTTCTGTTTAGTCTTGCAAGCACTAAACAGAAAACCTTTATATTTTTTGCGCTCTTTCACCTTTTGGGTCAAGTGCATCTCTTAAGCCATCACCAAAAAGATTGAAAGCTAAAACCAGTAAAAATAATGCAGTTCCTGGAATAAATAAATAAGTTGGATCAGATCTGAAATATCTCACAGAATCTGCCAACATTGCACCTAATGCTGGAGTTGGTGCCACAACTCCTAAACCTAAAAATGAAAATGTTGCTTCAATTGCAATGTAGCCAGGAACTGTTAATGATGCATAAACAATTATTGGTGCCCAAAGATTTGGCAAAATTTCTCTAAAAACCATGTAAGAAGTTTTAGCACCACTTGCTTGAGCAGCGGCAACAAATTCTCGTTCTCTTAAACTCAAGGCTTGTCCGCGCATAACGCGAGCAATATAAGTCCAACCAAATAAAGATAAAACCAAAATAATGTATGCCATTCTTGAAACATTTCCTTCTGGTAAACCCCAACCAACTAAACGGGCAGGAATTACGGGAGCAAGAGCAATAATTAATAACAAACTTGGAAATGCCAGTAATAAATCAATAGTTCTTCCAATAACTGTGTCTACTATTCCTCTTTTGTAACCTGCCCAAATTCCTAAAGTAACGCCAATCAATGTAGTAAAAAATGTGGAAAGTAAAGCCACAATTAAAGAAATTCTTGCGCCATAAATAAGCCTTGCCAAAATATCTCGACCAGTACCAGGTTCAACACCTAATGGATGAGCACTACTAATTCCTCCAAATGCAGTATTTGGTAAACCAAATTCATTTAAAGTTTCTTTATTTAAGGTATATGGATCAATATTTAAAAGACCAGTAACAAAGGGTGCAAAAAGAGCAAGAAGAATAATAAAAAGAGAAAAGAACAGAGCAAAAATTGCTACTTTATCTTTTTTAAATCTAAGCCATGCCAATTGCGCAGGAGATCGTCCTTCAATCTGATTTACCTGTTCAATTGTCAATTTCTTAAATCACTTCCCTGTTTTAATTTTCAACGTGCTCTAATCTAGTACTGCACAGGGATTAAACAGAAGGCTTATTGACTACTTATTACGTGATTTAGCGCGATTTCTCTCACCCTGGTTCAAAATCACTTTGCGAATTCGAACAGTCTCAGGAGTAACCTCAACGCATTCGTCTTCTCGCAAGAATTCCAAGGATTGCTCTAAAGACATAAGTTTTGGTGGCACAAGATGAACTGTGTCATCTGAACCTGAAGCTCTCATATTGGTTAATTTCTTTTCTTTAGTGATATTTACATCCATATCATCTGCTCGTGAATTTTCACCAATGATCATTCCTTCATAAACCTCAACACCGGGTCCAATAAATAGTGAACCTCTTTCTTGAATTGAAAATGCTGCATATGAAGTTGCAGCACCTGATCTATCTGCAATTAAAGATCCAGTTGGTCTGGTTCTTACTTCTCCATGCCATGGTTCATATCTATCAAATACGTGATGCATTAAACCTGTACCACGAGTTTCTGTTAAGAATTCTGTTCTAAAACCAATAAGTCCTCTTGCTGGAACTAAATATTCCATTCTGACCCAACCACTTCCATGATTTGTCATTTGTTCCATGCGACCTTTTCTTAAACCAAGTAATTGTGTTACAACACCAACAAAATCTTCAGGCACATCAATAGTTAATCTTTCAACTGGTTCATTTACTTTGCCATCTATAGTTTTAGTTACGACTTGAGGTTTTCCAACTGTTAATTCAAAACCTTCTCTTCTCATAATTTCAACCAAAATTGCTAACTGTAATTCACCTCTACCTTGAACTTCCCAAGTATCAGGTCTATCGGTATCAAAAACTCTTAAGGAAACATTTCCAATTAATTCTTGATCTAATCTATTTTTTAATAATCTTGCTGTCATTTTTGTGCCAGATTTTCCAGCTAGTGGAGAAGTATTAGTTCCTATAAACATAGAAATACTTGGTTCATCAACTTTTATTACTGGTAGTGCAATTGGATTTTCTGCATCAGCTAATGTTTCACCGATAGTAATTTCTTCAATTCCTGCAACTGCAATTAAATCTCCAGGACCTGCTTCTTCAACTGGAACTCTTTCTAAAGCTTGGGTGATAAGTAATTCACTAATTTTTACTTTTTGAATATCACCATTAGTTTTAATCCAAGAAACAGTTTGACCTTTTTTAATGTTTCCATTTCTAACTCGACATAAAGCAAGACGACCTAAATAAGCAGAAGCATCAAGGTTTGTCACATGCGCTTGTAATGGTGCATTTTCTTCAAAGGTTGGTGCTGGCACTGTTTTTAAAATAGTTTCAAATAATGGTTTTAGATTTTCTGAATCTGGCACACTGCCATCTTGAGGCCTATTTAAACTTGCTCTTCCTGCACGAGCTGAAGCATAAACTATTGGAAAATCTAAAACGTGAGTCATTGAATCATCTGCTAAATCAATAAACAAGTCATATGTTTCATTAACAACTGCTTCGATTCGAGAATCTGATCTATCAGTTTTATTAATAACTAAAATAACTGGCAATCTTTTTTGTAAAGCTTTTCTTAAAACAAATCTTGTTTGTGGCAATGGTCCTTCACTTGCATCAACTAATAAAACAACTCCATCCACCATTTCAAGACCGCGTTCAACTTCACCACCAAAATCTGCGTGACCTGGAGTATCAACAATGTTAATAATTACTCCATTTGGTGCTAAATCTTTTTCTACATATTTAATGGCAGTATTTTTTGCCAAAATTGTGATGCCTTTTTCTCTTTCCAAATCAGTTGAGTCCATGACTCTTTCATTTACATCTTGGTTTTCTCTAAAAGCTCCTGATTGCCACAACATGGCATCAACCAAAGTTGTTTTTCCATGATCAACGTGTGCGATGATTGCTAAATTTCTAATATCTTCTCTAGTTTTTATTGTCATTTATCCCTTTTAAACGTTGAATCTAAATTCAACTACGTCACCGTCTTGCATGACGTAATCTTTTCCTTCCATTCGAACTTTGCCTTTTGCTTTTGCTTCATTAAGTGAGCCTGCTTCAACTAAATCTTTAAATGAAACAATTTCAGCTTTAATAAATCCTTTTTGAAAATCTGTGTGTATGACTCCTGCAGCTTCAGGGGCAGTATCACCTTTGTGAATTGTCCAAGCTCTTGCTTCTTTTGGACCAGCGGTTAAATATGTCTGCAAACCAAGTGTGTCAAAGGCTACTCTAGCCAATCTGGCTAAACCTGATTCACTTTGACCAACAGATGCTAATAATTCTTTGGCTTCTTCTTCACTTAATTCTGCTAAATCTGTTTCTAGTTTTGCATTCACAAATATGGCTTCAGCTGGCTCTACTAATTTTCTTAAAGGTGCTTGCAAAGTTTCATTACCTAAACCTGATTCATCAACGTTGAAGACGTAAAGAAACGGTTTTGCGGTTAATAAAAATAGTTCTTTTAATACTTTTAGATCTAGTTTGGCAGCAAATACTGTTTTTCCAGCGTCAAGGGCAGTTCTTGCTTTTTTAGCTTCTTCTAGTAATTCTGTCTTTTCTTTGTTTCCTCTGGCTTCTTTTTCTAATCTTGGAATTGCTTTATCAATAGTTTGAATATCAGCAAGAATTAATTCTGTATTTATTGTTTCAATGTCATCTAATGGAGAAACTTTTCCATCAACGTGAACTACATCTGGATCTTCAAAAACTCTAATAACCTGACAAATGGCATCTGTTTCTCTAATGTTTGCTAAGAATTTATTTCCCAGTCCTGCACCCTCAGATGCGCCTTTAACAATTCCTGCAATATCAACAAATGAAACTGTGGCAGGAAGTATTTCTTGAGAAGAAAAAATGTTAGCTAAAGTTTTTAATCTTTCATCAGGAACCCCAACCACCCCAACATTTGGCTCAATTGTGGCGAAAGGGTAATTGGCTGCTAAAACATTATTTTTAGTTAATGCATTAAACAAAGTAGATTTACCAACATTTGGTAAACCAACAATTCCCACGGATAAAGCCATAGTTTCTATCCTATTGGCGAGTCCAAGATGCGATTGTCAGCCCATTAATACACACTTATATATATGCAAATAACAAGTTTAATTTTAGGAATTGTGATTGGTGTTGTTATCGCATCACCATTTGCTTGGTTTATTGGAAAACAAAGATCTGTTCTTTTACAAGGAAAAGTTCAATCTTTAGAAGAAAGAAATAGCACTTTAGAACAAGCTAATCTTGCTGCTAGCTCATTAGATCAAATGTTAAAACCTGTGCAAAAAGCAATTGATGAATTAAAAATTAAATCAGAAGATGCTGATAGAAGAAGAATTCAAGCTGAATCTATTTTGAAAACTGAAATGGAATTAATTAGAGAACGAAATGAATCTTTAGAGACAGCAACTAGACAAATTGCAGCAGCTATGGGCAAAGGGCAAACAAGAGGCCAATACGGTGAAATGCAATTAGAACAATTACTAAAACATGCTGGATTAATCGAAGGCACACATTTTTTAAGACAAGATTCAAGAATTGCAGAAGATGGAATTGCTCGACCAGATATTTCTATACTTTTAGCAGGCGGTGGAGAAGTTGTCATTGATGCAAAATTTCCCTGGGATGCATTCTTTGATGCTATGGGCTTTGATGATTTAGCTCAAAGAAATTCGTTACTGGATAAACATTCAAAAGATTTATTAAAAAGAGTAAATGAATTATCAAATAAGCAATATCAATCAACTACTAATAAATCACCTAATTTTGTAATTTTATTCTTGCCATTTGAATCCCTTTTAACTGCAGCACTTGATTTTGATGGTTTGTTGTTAGAAAAAGCCTTTGGTAAAAATGTAATTCCAGCTACTCCTACCACGATGCTTGGTCTTTTACGTACCATTGCTTTTGGTTGGAATGAAAAAGATTTAAATAGTAATGCAGAAGAAATTAGAAACATGGGAGCAGAAATGCTCAAACGTCTTTCTAAATTAGTTGAACACATTGAAAACTTAAGATCTGGATTAAATAAAGCAGTTGATGGCTATAACAGTTTTGTATCATCTTTTGATCGACAAGCTGTTTCGCAAGCAAAAAAACTTGCCCAAAAGGGTGTGCCAAGTAATAAACAATTGCAATCACCCGATGAAATCTCCACAGGATTAACCAACTCTAGATACAGCGGTGAGACTGGAAAATTAGAACTAGAAGGCCTAGAAGATTAAATCCATAGTTATTGGATACGGTAGTACTCGTGGCTGAAGAAAATCGCAGAGAATTAGAACCTCGCTACTATCGCGCAGTTGGTGCAACTGGTCCACAAAGTGAGAATGCATATCCTGCTCTTGCCAGAAGAAAAGAATCTGCCGCAACAGATAAATTTGCTGATTCACAAGAAATTGCCAAAAAAGTTGAAAACTTTTATAAAGGAACTTCTAGTAATCCAGTTTTATCAGAACAACTTCAAGTTGAAGAAAGAGAAAGAATTTCTTTTGCTCAAAGAGTTTCTTGGCTGCAGCCTCCTTTGCCTGCAAAAACTGCAGTGTTATTAATTCTGGTTGTGCCATTAATAATTGGTCTTTTAGATGTTTTATTAACTGGACGAATTGGCATTATTACAAGCCTTGCTTATTCTGTGACACTTATTTATTTAGCTGCCACTATTGAATCAAAACATTATTGGGATCCAGTTATTTCTGGCCCAATCGCCTATTTTTTAATTGTCTTAATTCTTGGACAATTAACTTTAAGTTCGGCAGGAAGTTTTATGCTCAAGCAAGCAGCCATGCTTTTAACCACTTTGGCTTTTAATGCACCATGGATGGTTGGATCAACAATCTTGGCTTTTTTTATTACTTATATAAGAATAAAAAGATTTAGTTCTTAAGCGCTGCTTTTAAATCTTTTCTAATTTCAACAGGCAATGCAAATTGAATATGTTCTTCAATCGTTTCTACTTCTTCTACATCTGAAAAATTATTATCAGCTAACCATTTCAAAACACCGTTTACTAATTCCTCAGGTACAGATGCTCCACTAGTTAGACCAACTGAATTAGCACCATCAAACCATTCTTTTTTCAATTCATGAGCAAAATCAATTCGAAATGCTTTTTTAACTCCTGCTTCTAATGCAACATCAACTAAACGAACTGAGTTAGATGAGTTACTTGATCCGACAACTATTAAGACATCAACTTTAGGTGCAATATTTTTAACTGCTGCCTGACGATTTTGAGTTGCATAACAAATGTCATCAGATGGAGGATCCATTAATACTGGAAGTTTTTTCTTTAAAGCATGAACTGTTTCTAGAGTTTCATCTACTGACAATGTGGTTTGGGATAACCAAGCAACTTTTTCATCATCTTTCAAATTCAATTTTTCAACTTGATCAAGCCCATCAACCAAAATCATATTTTCTGGAGCTTCACCCATTGTGCCTTCAACTTCTTCATGTCCTTCGTGTCCAATGAGTAAAATTTTGTAACCATCTTTGGCAAATCTTTTTGCTTCATTATGAACTTTGGTAACTAGTGGACAAGTAGCATCAATTGTTTTTAAGTTTCGCTGTTTTGCCTCTTCGTGCACAGCTGGAGAAACTCCATGGGCACTAAATACCACTAAAGATCCTTCTGGAACTTCACTTAATTCATCAACAAAAATTACGCCTTTTTTTTCTAAAGTTTCAAC
>JBEAYY010000010.1:0-12949 GCA_041170365.1 Actinomycetota bacterium | reverse complement strand
GCTCTGCAAGTAGGAATTAATGCTGCAATTGCAGGTAAAAGAATCGGAGATATTGGTTTTGCAATTGAAAAATTTGTTAAAACTTTTAGTGATTTAAAAATAGGAATTTTAGAGGATTATGCGGGTCATGGACTTGGAACCCAAATGCATATGCCACCAAGTGTGCCAAATTATGGCAAAGCAGGAACTGGTCCTGAAATTAAAGTTGGGATGGCTTTAGCAATCGAACCAATGTTAGTTCTAGATAGCAACAAAGTTCATGTCTTAGAGGATGAATGGACTGTTGTTTCTAGTTTTGGAAATTTTGCCAGTCATTGGGAAAACACAATTGCCATTACAGAAAATGGTCCAGAAATATTAACTAAGCTTTAATTTAGAAAAAATCTTTGCACTTACTTCTTCAACGCTAGCCATGCCATCAATTTTTTCTAAGATGCCACGTTTTTCAAACTCGCTAATTAAAGGAGCAGTTTCTGTTTTATAAACATCTAAGCGTTTTGCAATGACTTCTTCAGTATCATCAATTCTATTTTGCTCTTTAGCCCTTTTAACTAATCTTTCAATGACCACTTTTGTATCTACAACTAGTTCAATGACTTTATCCAATTTTTGATTTTTCTTAAGTAAAAGTTCATCTAGAAATTTGACTTGATCCAAAGTTCTTGGATAACCGTCTAACAAAAATCCATTTGCAACATCAATCCAAGTTAATCTATCTTCAACAATTCTGTTTGTGACTTCGTCTGGAACATAAACTCCTTTATCCATATAAGACTTTGCTTCTTTGCCAAGAGGAGTTTCTTTTTTTAAGTTTTCTCTAAAAATATCTCCTGTAGAGATGTGAGCAATATTAAATTCTTTAGCAATATTTAATGCTTGAGTGCCTTTTCCAGCACCTGGAGGTCCCATTATTAGTAAACGCATTTTTAACTACAATGTTGGATTTTGTTTAGTAAAACCTTCGTAACTTCTTTGTTGTAATTGGCTTTCAATTTGTTTAACGGTATCTAAACCAACACCAACCATAATCAACAAACTTGTGCCACCAAACAAGAACCTATCTCCTACTCCAAGGGCACCAAAAGCAATAAATGGAATAACAGCAACGATTGTTAAATAAGTGGAACCTGCAGCCATCAAACGAGAAAGGACATATTTCAAATAATCTGAAGTTGGTTTTCCTGCACGAATTCCTGGAATAAAACCACCGTATTTCTTCATATTGTCAGCTACTTCAACAGGATCAAAAGTAATAGAAGAATAAAAATAAGCAAAAAATACAATCAAAATTGCATAAGTGACAACATATGGAACTTCTGTGCCATTTGAAAAGTTTCTAGAAACCCATTGAGCAAAAGCTCCTTGTGAATTTGCAAGTTGCACAAAAAGTGAAGGAATATAAAGCAAAGAAGAAGCAAAAATAACAGGAATAACTCCTGCCATATTTACTTTTAATGGAATATAAGTAGAAGTTCCACCATAACTTTGTCTTCCGACCATTCGTTTGGCGTATTGCACCGGAATTCTTCTTTGAGCTTGCTCCACAAAAACAACACCTGCAATAATCAAAATTCCAATAGAAGCAGTAGCAATAAAAGTAAACAATCCGTTAACTGTCAAAATTGCGGCAAATTGTGAAGGAACAGAAGAAATAATTGAAGCAAAAATTAATAATGACATTCCATTACCAACACCACGTTGAGTAATTAATTCACCCAACCACATCACAAGTGCAGTACCTGCAGTCATTGTTAGAACCATTGAAAGCATTACAGGTATTGATTCATTTGGAATTAAATCATTTGGACAACCTCTTAATAATTGTCCAGGAGTTCTAGCCAGAGCCAAAATTGAAGTTGCTTGCAATAGACCAAGAGCAATAGTTACATAACGAGTGTATTGCGTGATAATTGCTTGACCTGATTGTCCTTCTTTTTTAAGCATTTCCAATCTTGGAATTACTACAGTTAAAAGTTGAATAATGATGGAAGCTGTGATGTAGGGCATGATTCCAAGAGCAAAAATACTTAATTGTAAAAGTGCTCCACCAGAGAATAAATTAATTACGCCATACAAAGTGTCGCCTTCAACTAATTCAACGCATTGTTGAATAGCTGGATAATCAACACCTGGAGTTGGCACAGTCGCCCCAAGTCGATAGAGGGCAATCATGCCTAAAGTGAACAATAATTTGCGTCGTAAATCAGGGGTGCGAAAAGCATCTGTTAACCAAGCAAAATTAAGGTTCAATTTAAAACCTTCTAAAGAGCTTTAATTGATCCACCAGCAGCAGAGATTTTGCTTGAGGCAGATTCACTAAATTTGTCAGCCACAACAGTAACTTTGACAGAAATTTCTCCATGTCCAAGAACTTTTACTGGTTGACCTTTTCTAATCGCACCAACTTTTACCAAGCTTGCAGGTGTAACTTCCCCACCTTGTGGAAATAGTCTTGCAATATCAGAAACGTTCACAACTTGATATTTAATTTTGTTAGGTGGAGTAAAACCACGAAGTTTTGGTAAACGCATGTGTAAAGGCATTTGACCACCTTCAAAAGCAGCAGAATAACTTCTTCTTGCTCCTGAACCTTTAGTTCCTCTACCTGCAGTTTTACCTTTACTTGCTTCACCTCTACCTTTACGGGTTTTATCTTTCTTAGCACCTGGTGCTGGGCGAAGATGATGAACTTTAATACTCATCTTTTACTTAACCTCCTCAACAGTTACTAAATGTGAAACTGTTCTTAACATGCCACGAAATTCTGGACGATCAGGTTTGACTGATTCTGATCCTATTTTTCCAAGTCCTAAAGTTTTCAACGTGTCATGTTGAATCTTTGTGCCACCAATTGAAGACTTAACTTGTTTAATTTTTATATTTGACATTAAACACCTGCTTTTTCTGCAGCTTGAGCTTTCAAAATTGCAGCAGGAACAACATGTTCAACTGTTAGTCCTCTTCTTGATGCAACTTGTTCTGGTCTTTCAAGTTTCTTCAAAGCATCAACTGTTGCATGCACAACGTTAATTGCATTTCCAGAACCTAAAGATTTTGTTAACACATCATGAATTCCTGCAGCTTCTAGCACTGCGCGAACTGGACCACCTGCGATAACACCAGTACCTGCAGATGCTGGTCGAAGCATTACCACTCCCGCTGAAGCTTCTCCGGTAATTGGATGTGGAATTGTGCCTTGCACTCTTGGAACTTTGAAGAAATGTTTTTTAGCATCTTCAACAGCTTTTTGGATTGCTTGTGGAACTTCTCTTGCTTTTCCATAGCCAACACCCACCATTCCATTGCCATCTCCCACCACAACTAAAGCTGTGAAAGCAAATCGTCGTCCACCTTTAACTACTTTGGCAACACGATTTACAAAAACTACTCTTTCAATGAAGGCAGATTTTTCTCTTTCCTTTACTGCTTCATCGCGTTGACGACGTTCGCGACGTCCTGGGCGTTCATCTAGACCATCTTGGTTTGTTAACTTTGCAGCCATTAGAAATTCAGCCCTCCTTCGCGTGCTCCATCAGCAAGTGCTGCTACTCGACCGTGATATTTGCGTCCGGCACGATCAAAAACTACTTCTTTTATTCCTTTTGCACTTGCACGTTCTGCAACTTTTTTACCAACTAGTTTTGCTTGTGCGGTCTTATCTCCATTTATTCCTTCTTCAATTGAAGAAGCAAAGGCAAGAGTTTGACCTGTTAAATCATCAATAACTTGAACACTCACATTTCTTAATGAACGAGTTACAACTAAACGTGGTTTTGAAGTTGTACCAGAAATCTTTTTTCTAACTCTGATATGACGACGTCTCTTTGATTGAGCATTTTTACTTAAATGCTTTGCTGGCTTTGTAAAATTACTCATTATTATTTACCAGCCTTTCCAGCTTTACGTCTAATAACTTCTGTATCAAAGCGCACACCTTTTCCTTTATAAGGATCTTGCTTACGTAGTTTTCTAACTTTGGCAGCAGTTTCTCCAACTGCTTGTTTATCAATTCCAAAGATATGAAACTTAGTTGGTGATTCAACTTTGAAAGAAATTCCATCTGGAGCTTTGAATAAAACTGGGTGAGAATATCCAAGAGCAAATTCCAAATCATTTCCCTTTGGAGTTACTTTGTAACCAGTTCCTACAATTTCCAAAGTTTTAGAATAACCATCAGTTACACCTTTAACCATGTTTGCAACTAAAGAACGAGCAAGACCATGTAATGCTTTATTTTTGGTCTCGTCATTTGCTCTTTCCAAAAGAAAAGTTCCATCATCATTTTTCTTAATAGAAATGGTTTCTGGAAGATCAATACTTAATTGACCTTTTGGTCCTTTAACATCAACTTTTTTGCCAGAGATATTAATTTCTACCCCGTTTGGCACACTTACTAATTTTTTACCGACTCTAGACATTTTTAGTTACCAAACATAGGCAAGAACTTCTCCGCCTACGCCTTTCTTTGATGCCTCTTTATCGGTTAGTAATCCTCCTGATGTGGAGATGATTGCAATACCAAGTCCACCTAAAACTTTAGGTAGGTTTTCACTTTTTGCATAAACTCTTAAACCTGGACGAGAAACTCTTCTTAAACCAGAAATTGAGCGTTCTCTACTTGGACCGTATTTAAGTTCTAGAACTAAAGCTTGACCTACTTTTGCTGGTTCTTCTTTGTAACCTTTTATGTAGCCTTCTTTAGTTAAAATTTCGGCAATATTTTTCTTAATTTTTGAAAATGGCATGCTCACAGAATCATGATGAGCTGTGTTTGCGTTACGCAAACGAGCTAACATGTCCGCGATCGGATCTGTCATTGTCATTGGCTTTTTAGCCTTTCTCGTTGTGGTTTCCTTAAAAGGACCTGCAACGTTAGTTTTTTACTACCAACTGCTTTTGGTAATTCCTGGAAGTTCACCTTTGTGTGCTTTGTTTCGAAAACAAATGCGACAAAGGTTAAATTTTCTATAAACTGCACGTTGTCTTCCACATGCTCCACAACGTGTGTAGGCGCGCACTTTAAATTTTGGTGTGCGTTGCTGTTTTTGTTTTATAGAAGTCTTGGCCATTTAGTTATGCCTCCTTGAAAGGAAAACCAAGCAGTTTAAGCAAGGCTCTTCCTTCATCATTATTAGTTGCCGTAGTCACAACAGTTATATCCATTCCACGAGGTCTATCAATTGAATCTTGAGGAACTTCAATAAATACTGATTGCTCTGTTAAACCAAATGTGTAGTTACCGTTACCGTCAAATTGTTTTGGAGATAAACCACGGAAATCTCTAATTCTTGGTAAACCAACAGAGAGCAAGCGATCTAAAAATTCCCACATGCGATCTCCACGCATGGTGACATGTGCACCAATTGGTTGGTTTTCGCGTAGTTTAAAGTTTGCAATAGATTTTTTAGCTTTTGCAACAGATGGTTTTTGACCTGTGATCAAAGTTAAATCTCTAATTGCACCCTCAATAAGTTTTGAATCTTTAGCAGCTTCGCCAACGCCCATGTTTACCACAATTTTTGTTAAACGTGGAACTTGATTAACGTTTTTGAAACCAAACTCTTTTTGTAATGCTGGAGCAATATCGGTTTGATACTTTTGCTTTAAACGTGGTTTTTCACGTGTTTGGGTTGCAGTCACGATTTAAAGCTCCTTTCCTGTACGAGCAGAAACTCTGACTAGTCTTGTTGAAACATAAGTTGTGCCATCTGATCTTTTCTTTTCAACTTTGTCTCTTCTTCTTTTAACTCTGGTTGGTTTGTTGTCAGTTGGATCAACCACCATGACGTTACTTGCATCAAGTGGTGCTTCTACGGTCAAAATTCCACCTGAAGTAGCTCCACGTTCTGCTTGAGCAACTTTGGTGTGTTTCTTAACTCTGTTTACTCCTTCAACAGTTACTAAACCTTGAATTGGATCAACTTTTAGAACACGTCCAGTGGTGCCACGATCTTTACCACTTATTACTTGAACTAAATCACCTTTTTTAATGTGCATGGAAGCCATTTATAAAACCTCCGGTGCTAAAGAAATAATTTTCATAAACTTTTTGTCACGTAATTCTCTTCCCACTGGACCAAAAATACGTGTGCCACGTGGTTCATTATCTTCTTTCAAAATAACCGCAGCATTTTCATCAAAACGAATATAAGAACCGTCAGCACGTCTTAGTTGTTTCACAATTCTTACTACAACTGCTTTGACAACTTCACCTTTTTTAACAGTTCCACCTGGAATTGCATCTTTTACTGAGCACACAATTACATCACCAATACTTGCGTAACGTCTTTGTGAACCACCCAGCACGCGAATACACAAAAGCTCTTTTGCTCCTGTGTTATCAGCGACTCGAAGTCGTGACTCTGCTTGAATCATTTTTTATCTAATCCTTTACTTCGCTTTTTCCAAAATGCTGACCATACGCCAACGTTTTGTTGCCGATAGTGGTCTTGTTTCCATTAACAAAACACGATCACCAATTCCTGCTTCATTTTTTTCATCATGAGCTTTGAATTTTTTAGAACGTGAAATAACTTTTCCATAAAGTGAGTGAGTAAATTGTTCTTCCAATTTCACAACAATGGTTTTATCCATTTTGTTTGAAACCACAATTCCTTCAATAGTCTTTCTGGCGTTTCTTTTTACAGAGTTACTCATGCTGCACCTTCTGTATCAACTGGAGTAATTCCTAATTCTCTTTCACGTAAAATTGTGTAAATTCGTGCAATTTCTGTTTTTACACTTCTTAAACGTCCATGATTTTCCAATTGGCCTGTTGCTGATTGGAAACGAAGATTGAATAATTCTTCTTTTGCTTCTTTTAATTTCTTGTTCAAATCTTCATTGGTTTGACCACGAAACTCTTGTGTTTTAGTAGCTTTAGCCATTTTTATCCCTCCACCACTTCACGAGTTACGATTCGACATTTCATTGGTAATTTGTGCATTGCTCTGGTTAATGCTTCTCTTGCAACTTTTTCATCAGGAAAAGTAACTTCGAACATCACTCGACCTGGTTTAACGTTTGCTACCCACCATTCAGGTGATCCTTTACCTGAACCCATGCGGGTTTCAGCAGGTTTTTTAGTTAAAGGACGATCTGGATAAATATTGATCCAAACTTTTCCACCACGTTTTAAGTGTCTAGTCATTGCAATACGTGCAGCTTCAATTTGTCGGTTGGTGACATAAGAACTAGTTAGTGCTTGCAAACCAAAATCACCAAATTCAATTTTTGTCGCACCCTTTGATTTACCGGCACGCTTTGGGTGATGTTGTTTTCTATGAGCAACTCTTTTTGGAATCAACATAAATTACTCACCACTTCCTGTTTCTTTAACTTCTTCAACTTTTTCAGCCTTTTCTTTCTTTGATTTTCTGGCAGGCTTTGTTTGCTTAGCAATTTGAGCAGCTTGTGCTTGAAGTTTTGCTTGTTGTGCTTTTGCTTCTTTTTCAGCTTTTGTTACAGGTGCATCACCTTTAAAAATCCAAACTTTGCAACCGATACGACCAAAAGTTGTGTGAGCTTCATGGAAACCAAATTCAATATTTGCTCTTAAAGTATGCAAAGGAACTCTGCCTTCGCGATAAAACTCAGATCTACTCATTTCTGCGCCACCTAGACGACCAGAAACTTGAACTCTTATTCCTTTTGCTCCACCTTTAAGGGCAGTTTGCATACCTTTTCTCATGGCACGTCTGAATGAAACACGACTTGCTAATTGTTCTGCTACACCTTGAGCAACAAGTTGAGCATTAACTTCTGGATTTTTTACTTCCAAAATATTTAATTGAACTTGTTTGCCTGTTAATTTTTCCAAATCAATTCTGATGCGATCTGCTTCTTGTCCACGACGACCAATAACGATTCCAGGACGTGCGGTATGAATATCTATTCTTACTCTTTCACGTGTTCTTTCAATATCAACATGACTAATTCCAGCTCTTTCCATGCCTGCTGTTAATTTTTCACGAATTAAAATATCTTCTTTTATATAGTCTTGATATCTTTCACCTTTTTTGGTTGAGTCGGCAAACCATTTGCTGGTGTAATCAGAGGTATATCCCAAACGGAAGCCATGTGGGTTAACTTTTTGACCCATTATTTATTGCCTCCTTCTGTTTTCTTGGTAGTTTTTTTCGCAACGGCTTTTTTTGCAGTCTTTTTTGCAGGTGCTTTTGTAACTTTTTCAGCTGATTCAGCAGCTTTTGCTGGAGCTACTTTTGCAACTGCTTGAACTTTTTTAGTTTCAACGCTTTGTTTAGCTTTTGGTTTATTTGGACGTCTGCCAGGTTTTCTTCTTGGAGCAGATCCTTGTGGTTCCAAGATTAAAGTAATGTGTGAAGTTCTTTTATCAATTCTATAAGCTCTACCTTGGGCACGAGGTCTAATTCTTTTCATTGTTGGACCTTCATCAACAAATGCTTCTGCTACATACAAAGTTGCTGGATCTACATTTAAATTATTTTTAGCATTTGCCATTGCAGAATTTAAAACTTTGCCAACAGTTTCACTTGCTGCTTGTTCAGCATATTTCAAAACTGCTTGGGCTTCTCTGGCTGAAAGTCCACGAATTAAATTAACCACACGACGAGCTTTCATCGGTGTGATTCGCACAAAACGTGCTGATGCTCTAGATTCCATTGTCATAATCCTTTATTCGTTTGTTGCTTTCTTATCGTCACCTTTAACGTGACCGCGGAAAGTTCTAGTTGGAGCAAATTCGCCAAGTTTATGTCCAACCATTTGTTCGGTGATGAAAACTGGAATATGTTTTTTGCCATCATGAACTGCAATTGTGTGACCAAGCATGTCAGGAATAATCATGGAACGACGTGACCAAGATTTAATAACGTTTTTAGTTTTCTTTTCATTTTGATCATTCACTTTTTTTAACAAGTGAGCATCAACAAATGGACCTTTTTTCAAACTTCTAGCCATTACTTAGCACTCCTTGCTTTGTTAGCTGGGCGACGACGAACAATAAATTTTTGTGAAGCTTTATTTGGTCTGCGAGTTCTACCTTCTGGTTTACCTGAAGGATTAACAGGATGACGCCCTCCTGAAGTTTTACCTTCACCACCACCGTGTGGATGATCAACTGGGTTCATTACAACACCACGCACAGTTGGTCTAACACCTTTCCAACGTTTACGTCCTGCTTTACCCCAACTGATATTGGATTGTTCAGCATTGCCAACTTCACCAACAGTTGCACGACATCTAACGTCAACACTTCTAATTTCTCCAGATGGAAGTCTTAGTTGGGCAAGTTGTCCTTCTTTTGCAACTAATTGCACACTTGCTCCAGCTGAACGCGCCATTTTTGCTCCGCCACCTGGGCGAAGTTCAACAGCATGAATCACTGTACCTACTGGAATATTTCTAATTGGCAAATTATTTCCCGGTTTGATATCTGCATTTGGACCAGTTTCAATTGGATCATTTTGTTTCAATTTATTTGGAGCAAGAATGTATCTTTTTTCTCCATCAGCAAAATGAATTAATGCAATACGTGCAGTTCTGTTTGGATCGTATTCAATGTGAGCAACTTTTGCAGGAACTCCGTCTTTATCTAAACGTTTGAAATCAATTAAACGATAAGCACGCTTGTGTCCGCCACCCTGATGACGAGTGGTAATTCTTCCTTGATTGTTTCTGCCACCTTTTGAATTAATTGGTTTGATCAAAGATTTTTCTGGTGTTGAACGGGTTAATTCTGAGAAGTCAGCAACACTTGCACCACGATTTGATGGTGTTGTTGGTTTTAATTTTCTAATACCCATATTTGTTCAACCTCCCCCTTAAGCACTTGGCGCATTAAATATGTCAATTCGATCCCCTTGCGCAAGAGAAACAATTGCTCTTTTAGTGTCAGAACGTGATCCTTCACCAAAACGAGTGCGGTAAGTTTTACCTTTTCTATTAAGTGTGTTAACACTTAAAACTTTTACGTTGAATAGTTTTTCAACAGCTTGTCTAATTTGAGTTTTGTTTGCATCTTTTCTAACTAAAAATGTGTACTTGTTTTCATCCAAAAGTGAATAACTCTTTTCAGAAACTACTGGTGCTATTAAAACTTGTCTTAAATCATTTGGATTCATTTATGCACCAACCTCTGCATCAGTTGCACGACCTACGGCACTTGCAGATTTGCCTGTGCGTGGACCATTCAAAAATTCTTCTAAAGCAAGTTTGGTAAACACAACATCATCTGCATTCAACACATCGTATGTATTTAATTGTCCAGGTGAAACGACATGTAATTCTTTAACATTTCTTAAAGAAAACCAGCCAACTAGTTCATTTAATGAAACAATAACTAAAACTTTTTTACCCTTTGCTACATTTCTAACAGCTTGTACACCTTGTTTGGTTGAAGGTTTATCGCCTTCCACAATTGCAGATAAAATATGAATTTGATTTTCTCTTGCTCTATCACTTAAAGCTGATCTTAGTGCTGCTAATTTCATTTTCTTAGGAGTTCTTTGTTCGTAATCTCTCGGTGAAATTGAGTGAACATGTCCACCACCTGTCCATTGTGGAGAACGAATAGAACCTTGACGAGCGTTACCAGTTCCTTTTTGTTTGTAAGGTTTCTTTCCACCACCAGACACATCTGAGTGTGATTTTGTTTTTTGAGTACCTTGTCTGGCTGCAGCTAATTGTGCAGTTACAACTTGATGCATTAATGGCACATTTACTTGGCATTCAAAAATATCTGCAGGCAATTCCATATTTCCAGCAGCAGTTCCACTTGGTGAAGTTATTTGTACATTAGGCATTATTTTTTACCTGCCTTCACAATTTGTGTTTTGGCAGCAGATCTAACTAAAACTAAAGATCCGACTGGACCTGGTACTGCACCTTTTACCAGGATTAAATTATTTTCAGGATCTACTTGCGCAATTGTCATGTTCACCGTGGTAACACGATCTGAACCCATACGTCCAGCCATTTTTAAACCTTTGAAAACTCTTCCTGGTGTTGAGTTTGCACCAACTGATCCTGGAGATCTGTGTTTTCTTTCCACACCGTGTGATGCTCTTAAACCATGGAAACCATGACGTTTCATAACACCTGCAAAACCTTTACCTTTACTTGTTCCAGTTACATCAACTGCTTCACCTGGAGCAAATGTTTCAACTTTTACTTCTTGACCAAGGGTGTAATTATTTGCATCTAAAGTTCTAATTTCTACAACATGTCTTCTTGGAGTAACTCCAGCTTTTGCAAAGTGACCTTTTTCAGGTTTGTTAACTTTTCTTGGATCAATTTCACCAAAAGCTAATTGCACAGCAGAGTAACCATCTGCTTCTTTAGTTCTTACTTTGGTGACAACATTTGGAGTCGCTTTAATAACTGTTACTGGAACTACTTTGTTTGCTTCATCCCAAACTTGAGTCATCCCAAGTTTTTCACCTAGTATTCCTTTTACATTACGATCCATTTGCTAATCACCTACTTCCTACAACTTGATTTCAATATCAACACCGGCTGGTAGGTCCAGACGCATTAGTGAGTCAACAGTTTTTGGAGTTGGATCCAAAATGTCGATAAGTCTTTTGTGAGTTCTCATTTCAAAATGTTCACGAGAATCTTTATATTTAAATGGGGAGCGAATAACAACATAAACATTTTTTTCAGTTGGCAAAGGAACTGGTCCTGCAACTTTTGCACCAGTTTTAGTAACTGTTTCAACGATCTTCTTAGCAGAAGAATCAATGACTTCATGGTCATAGGCTTTTAACCTAATGCGGATTTTTTGTCCGGCCATTTTATTCTCCTGTCCTTAACTTTTTTTTGGTTTCAAGCGGAATGAGTTTTGCCCATTCCGCCTGAAAGTCTTTCTTTAATCGTTAATTACTTAACGATCTTGGTAACTCTTCCTGCACCTACTGTGCGGCCACCTTCACGAATTGCAAAACGAAGACCATCTTCCATTGCAATTGGTTGAATTAATTCAACTTTCATTTCAGTGTTGTCGCCTGGCATAACCATTTCGACACCGTTTGGTAGTTGGCAAACACCAGTCACGTCAGTTGTACGGAAGTAGAACTGTGGACGGTAGTTGTTGAAGAATGGAGTGTGACGTCCACCTTCATCTTTGCTCAAAATATAAACTTGAGCTTCGAAATTTGTGTGAGGAGTTGCTGAACCTGGTTTAACAACAACCATTCCGCGTTCAACATCTTCTCTTTTTGTTCCACGAAGTAACAAACCAACGTTTTCGCCAGCTTGACCTTCGTCAAGAAGTTTACGGAACATTTCAATTCCTGTAACAATGGTCTTTTGTGAAGTTTCACGAATACCTACGATTTCAACTTCTTCGTTAACTTTTACTTGACCACGTTCAATACGACCAGTGATAACTGTTCCACGACCAGTGATTGTGAAAACATCTTCAACTGGCATTAGGAATGGTTTATCAATTTCGCGTTTTGGAGTTGGAATGAATGAGTCAACTGCACCCATTAGTTCCATGATTGAATCTGCCCATTTTGCATCGCCTTCCAAAGCTTTCAAAGCTGAGATTCGAACAATTGGAGTATCTTTTCCTGGGAATTCATACTTGTTTAGAAGTTCTCTAATTTCTTCTTCAACAAGTTCTAACAAATCTGGATCTGCTGTGTCGCACTTATTTAATGCAACAACGATTGCAGGTACACCAACTTGACGTGCCAACAAAACGTGTTCTTTTGTTTGTGGCATTGGTCCGTCAGTTCCAGCAACAACAAGGATTGCTCCGTCCATCTGAGCTGCACCAGTAATCATGTTCTTGATGTAGTCAGCGTGACCTGGACAATCTACGTGTGCGTAGTGACGTTGTTCAGTTTGGTATTCGACGTGTGCAATCGAAATGGTGATACCGCGTTGACGCTCTTCAGGAGCTTTGTCAATTTGGTCGAACGGAGTAAATGGATTTACATCCGGATATTTGTCGTGTAGC
>JBEAYY010000009.1:0-2547 GCA_041170365.1 Actinomycetota bacterium | reverse complement strand
CTTAAAGTTGCACGTTGATCACGCACAGCTTCAATTCCAGGACGACTTAAAAATTTATTAACAACCGTTGTGAATTCTTCTGGATTAGATAATTTTATTCTAAAACTTTCTGGTAATTGGTCAGGAGTTACATTTGCAGAAATTGGAGAAGATTTAAATCTCTCAATAAATCTTTCATAGGCATCTTGTTGGGATTCAAAAAATATTTCTGCCACAAGAGGTTGCATTGCTTCTAAATCAGTTCTAATTTGCGACTTTTGTTCTTCGGTTGCAGGACCATTTGTGCAAGAAGGAGTATCACTTCCTGCGGTACATAAAAATATTGAAACCTCTACTTTGTCAAACCAATAATCTTTCATTTCATTTACTTGAGATCCAACTAAAAGTGAAACTCCTAAAAGTGATAATGAAATAGCAAAAGTCGCCACTAAAGCGATTGTTAAGGTAATACTTCTACTAATTCCTTGCCAAACTTCTTCCATAACAAATCTAAATCGGTTCATGAGTAGCCATAACCTCCTTGGATTTGATCTCTAACAACAGCACCATTAGTAATTTCAATAACACGTTTTCTCATCTGATCAACAATTCCTGCATCATGTGTTGCCATGATGACTGTTGTTCCTGCTTTATTAATCTGGTCTAAAAGTCTCATAATTTCTACCGTGGTGTCAGGATCTAGATTTCCTGATGGTTCATCTGCCATCAAGATTGCAGGTCTATTAACCAATGCTCTAGCAATAGCAACTCTTTGTTGCTCACCACCTGATAATTGATCAGGCTTTCTATTTGCTTTATCTAACAATCCAACTAAATCTAAAACTGCTGGAACAGTTTGTCTTATTTCTTCATGTGACTTATTCAATACCTGCAAAGCAAAGGCAACATTTTCTGCAACAGTTTTTTCAGGAAGTAATCTAAAATCTTGAAAAACCATTCCGATATTTCTTCTTAACTTAGGAACTTCTTTTTCTTTTAAGTTTCCAATATTTACATCATCAATTAATACGTTTCCAGATTGAGCAGTTTCTTCTTTAATTAACAGACGTAAAATTGTAGATTTTCCAGCTCCTGATTGCCCAACAAGAAACACAAATTCACCATCATCAATTTGAAAAGAAACATTGTCTAAAGCAGGATGGCCATCTTTTCGATAAGCCATGGTTACGTTTTCGAATTTGATCATTTGGTCTCCACTTTTGAGGTTATCGGGTGAGACTAGAGATACGCGTGAGACTCGCCTCACAAAGCGGTGTGGCGTTGACTACTTAATTAGATTTTTGCTGCTTTCGCCAACGAATTCCTGCTTCGATAAATCCATCTAAGTCTCCATCTAAAACAGCACTTGGATTTCCCGTTTCATAATCAGTTCTTAAATCTTTAACAAGTTGATAAGGAGCTAGGACATAAGATCGCATTTGATTACCCCAAGAGCCAGTTGTTGAATTTTTTAGTGCATCAATTTTTGCTTGCTCTTCCTGATGTTTTTTTTCTAATAATTTAGATTGCAATACTGCTAATGCTGTTGCTTTGTTTTGTAATTGACTTCTTTCATTTTGACACGAAACAACAATTCCGGAAGGAATGTGAGTAATCCTTACAGCAGAATCTGTTGTATTTACACCTTGCCCACCTGGTCCACTTGAACGGTAAACATCGACTCTAATTTCGTCATCTGAAATTTCAATTTGATCGCTTTTATCTACAACTGGTACAACCTCTACTCCAGCAAAACTTGTGTGACGTCTCTTTTGAGAATCAAATGGAGAAATTCGAACTAAACGATGTGTCCCCTGCTCAACTGAAAGTGTTCCATACGCAAAAGGTGCATGTACTGCAAAAGTTGTAGATTTTATTCCAGCTTCTTCTGCATATGAGGTTTCGTATATATCAGTTTTCCAATTTTTTCTTTCACAAAATCTTAAGTACATTCGCATAAGCATTTCTGCCCAATCTGCTGCATCTACTCCACCAGCTTCAGATCGAATTGTTACTAATGCTTCTCTTTCGTCATATTCACCATTTAATAGTGTCCTTACTTCTAACTCTCTAATTTCCTTTTTTAAATACTCAAGTTCATTTTTTGCATCGTCAAATGCGCTTTTATCGTCTTCATCAGTAGCAAGTTCAACTAAAACATATAGGTCTTCAATTTTTTTACGAATATTTGTAACTTTTTTAAATTCACTTTGTAAATTTGATAATTTGGAAGTTATAAATTGAGCAGTGGCAGGATCATCCCAGAGATTTGGTTTACTTGCTTCTTGTTCAAGTTCATTAATTTGAGTTTTTAGCGAATTTAAATCTAATACTTTTTCAATAGAACTCAATGTGCTATTTAGCTCATTTATTTCAACTATTAGATCTTTACTCATATGTGTATATTCTATTTAAATCGTCAGGTTTATCCTAATCGAGCATAAGTTTTGCACTTGTTGTTGCATTTATTGAGATAAATCTGTAGGGAATTTCAAAAGGTAAATAGTGATTCAAAACTATATCGATATAAATTTCATTATTTAATACATTTATTTTTAACACCTTAAT
>JBEAYY010000008.1:0-8235 GCA_041170365.1 Actinomycetota bacterium | reverse complement strand
CATCATCACTCCTCCAGGCTTAGACGAACAATGGCTGATAAGCCTTGCCCATGAACAAAATGAAATAGATGTTCTAGTTGAGAACTTCCAAGAAATGGCTGTGGCACTTCGCAGTTAGATTCTTGAGGATCTTACTTACTTTTTTCAAACCCGAAATTGCTCAAAACTAATCCCGTGGAAAGATAGTCATTAAGAAACCTCACGAGGGTTGATTAATGAAAGGTTCCAAGTGGCCACATACGATCTAGTAATCCTTGGAGCAGGAAGTGGCGGATACGCAGCCGCATTACGTGGATCTCAATTAGGTTTAAAAGTCGCTTTAATTGAAAAAGATGTTTTAGGTGGAACCTGTTTACATCGTGGATGTATTCCAACCAAAGCACTATTACATGCAGCAGAAATTGCAGACAACGTTAGAGAATCTGCATCATTTGGAATCAAATCAAGTTTATTAGGCGTTGATATGCCTGAAGTTAATAATTACAAAGACGGAATCATTAACCGTCTATATAAAGGTTTACAAGGATTAGTCAAACATCGTGGAGTTGATTATGTAACTGGT
Source organism: Actinomycetota bacterium (assembly GCA_041170365.1). Classification (GTDB taxonomy): domain Bacteria; phylum Actinomycetota; class Actinomycetes; order S36-B12; family UBA5976; genus ATZT02. The sequence continues at coordinate 7,673 of JBEAYY010000008.1, read as the reverse complement.
GAAGGAAGATTCCAAGCACCAAACAAAGTTAAAGTTGGCGATCAAGTTTTTGAAGGAAAATATGTATTACTTGCCACGGGATCTTTTCCTAAATCATTACCAGGTTTAGAAATTGATGGTCAACAAGTAATCACTTCAGAACAAGCTTTAAAACTAACTTCTGTTCCTGCTAGTGTCGTAATTTTAGGCGGCGGAGTAATTGGTGTTGAATTTGCAAGTGTATGGAAATCTTTAGGTTCTGATGTAACAATTATTGAAGGTTTACCACGCTTAGTTCCTGCAGAAGATGAATCAGTTTCAAAAGCTATGGAAAGAGCTTTTAGAAAAAGAGGAATTAATTTTTCAACCGGTGTGAGATTTGCCGGTGTTGATAAGACCAAACATGGAATTGTTGCAAAACTTGAAGATGGACAATCTTTTGCAGCAGATTTAATGCTTGTTGCTGTAGGAAGAGGATCAAATACCAGAAATCAAGGCTTTGAAGAAGCAGGTTTAGCTTTTGAAGGTGAATTACTAAAAGTTAATGAAAATCTTCAAACAAATTTAAATAATGTTTATGCCGTGGGCGATATTGTTCGTGGACCACAATTAGCACACAAAGGATTCCAAGAAGGAATATTTGTGGCAGAACACATTAAAGGATTAAATCCAAGAGTTATTGATATATCTGCAATTCCAAGAGTTACTTACTCTGATCCAGAAATTGCCAGTGTTGGATTAAATGAAACAGCTGCTAAAGAAAAATATGGTGCTGATCAAATTAGAACAATTCAATACGATTTAGCAGGTAATGGTAAAAGCCAAATTTTAAAAACAGCAGGATTTATAAAACTTATTGCCTTAAAAAATGGTGGCAAAGTTGTGGGAATTCATATGATTGGTGCAAGAGTTGGCGAATTGTTAGCTGAAGCTCAAATGATGTATTCATGGGAAGCATCTCCTGAAGATGTCGCACCATATGTTCATGCTCATCCAACAATGTCAGAAGCAATGGGTGAAGCTGCAATGGCTTTAGCTGGTAAACCACTACACACTCACGATTAAAAAGGAAAAAGATTAATGGCAACTAATGTAACCATGCCTCAATTAGGTGAATCAGTCACCGAAGGAACAGTTACTCGTTGGTTAAAAAATGTGGGCGATACTGTCAAAGTTGATGAAGCAATCGTGGAAGTTTCAACAGACAAAGTTGACACAGAAATTCCATCCCCGGTTGCAGGAGTTATTTTAGAAATCAAAACAGCTCAAGATGCTGTAGTTCCAGTTGGCTCAGTAATGGCTGTAATTGGTGATTCAAATTCTGCAACATCCTCAAAACCAAGTGCACCAGTTGCTCCAAAAGTTGAAACTCCTGCACCTGCACCAACTCCAAAAGTTGAACCAGTTGTTGTTAAAGAAGAAGTTAAACCTGTTATTGCAGAACCAGTTAAAAGTTCTCCTGCTCCAACTGCTGCAAGTGGAGCAACAGTAAATGTTGTTTTACCTCAACTTGGAGAATCGGTCACTGAAGGAACAATTACTCGTTGGTTAAAAAATGTTGGTGACCAAGTTGGACTTGATGAAGCAATAGTAGAAATTTCAACAGATAAAGTTGACACAGAAATTCCATCTCCTGCAGCAGGAACTGTTTTAGAAATTAAAGTAAACCAAGATCAAGTTGCTGCAGTTGGATCAGTACTTGCTGTAATTTCCACATCTGGAAAAGTTTCAAGCCCTGTAGCGCCTAGCGCGCCAATTGCCCCAAAAGTTGAAACTCCTGCACCTGCGCCAACTCCAAAAGTTGAACCAGTTGTTGTTAGAGAAGAAGTAAAACCAGTTGCTGCAACTGTTTCTCAGATTTTAAAGTCAGAAGAACCTGTTAATAAAGATTTTTATGCCACTCCAATTGTTAGACAACTTGCAAAAGAAAAAGGAATTGATCTTGCTTTTGTTAAAGGCACAGGAACAAATGGAAGAATTACAAAAGAAGATATTCTAAATTCATCAACCACTTCTGTGCCAAGTGCTCAAACCACTCAAACAATTACTCCCGCCGCACAACCTGTTTCCCCAACTCCAGCTCCTGCAGCAGCTGTGGTTTCTGCTTCTAAAGTTACTGAAGCACCAAAAGCTCCAGTAACTCAAAGTGCACCTTCTTCAAATACTTCTTTAAGAGGAAAAGTTGAACAAACTTCAAGATTAAGAAGAATTATCGCCGAAAGAATGGTGCAATCACTTCATATTTCTGCTCAATTGACAAGTGTGGTTGAAGTTGATGTAACAAAAATTGCTTCATTAAGAAATAAAGTTAAAGACTCATTTGCAGCAAGAGAAGGTGTAAAACTTTCATTCTTACCATTCTTTGCCAAAGTAACCATAGATACTTTGAAGGAATATCCAATTCTAAATGCCACAATTTCTGAAGATGCAACGCAAATTACCTACAGTGATTCACAACATCTTGCAGTAGCAGTTGATACCCCAAGAGGATTGTTAGTTCCTGTAATTAGAGATGCAGGTGATTTATCGATTGCAGGACTTGCCCGAAAAATTCAAGATGTTGCAAATAGAACTAGGGACAACAAAGTAACACCGGATGAATTAAGTGGTGGAACTTTTACCTTAACTAATACTGGAAGTCGTGGTGCATTATTTGACACACCAATTATTAATCAACCACAAGTTGGAATTCTTGGCACAGGAGCTGTGGTAAAAAGACCAGTTGTAGTTCAAGGTGAAGATGGCACTGATCAAATAGCAATTCGTCAAATGGTTTATCTAGCCCTAACTTATGATCATCGTTTAGTTGATGGTGCTGATGCTGCAAGATTCTTATCATCCATGAAAGTTCGTTTAGAGGAAGCAAATTTCGAGTCTGAATTAGGTTTATAAATCTAATGAAATTTGTAGTTGCTGGTGGTTCTGGATTAATTGGATCTGCTTTTATTCAAGATGCTTTAAAAAATAATCATGATGTTGTAAAACTTGTTAGAAGAAAACCAAAAGAACTTTATGAATCTCAATGGAATCCAGATACCGGCGAAGTTGATTTAGAAGTTCTTAATAATGCAAAAGCTGTAATAAATCTTTCTGGTGCTGGTGTTGGTGATAGAAGATGGACTAAAAGATATAAAAAACTAATTCTTTCAAGCAGAGTTAATGCCACAGAAACTTTGTCTAACGCAATTATTCGCTTAAACAATCCCCCATCAGTTTTTGTTTCGTCTTCAGCAATTGGGTTTTATGGCGACACTGCTAATCAAGCAGTTGATGAAAATGCTGAACTTGGTGAAGGTTTTCTCTCAGATGTAGTTTTTAATTGGGAAATTGCTGCACAAAAAGTTAGACAACATAAAATTAGAGTTGTTCATCCCCGCACTAGTTTAGTGATGAGTAAACGTGGTGGAGTTTTGAAAAAAGTTTTACCCATTTTTAAATTAGGTTTGGGTGGAAAACTTGGTAAAGGAAATCAATACTGGTCCTATATCTCTTTAGAAGATGAAATTAGAGCGATACATCATTTAATTAATGATTCAAGGCTTACTGGTGGAGTTAATTTATCTACTCCAAATCCTGTGACAAATAAAGAATTCACTAAAGCTTTATCAAGTGTTTTAAATAGACCTGCATTTTTAAATGTGCCTTCCCTTGCTTTAAAAATTGCTTTAGGAGAATTCTCAATAGAAGTTTTAGGATCATCTCGAGTTTTACCGTCTAAATTAATTGCATCTGGTTTTAAATTCAAAAATCCAGATATATTGAGCACGCTAAATTCTGCCCTAAATTATTAATGTCTGAACAAATTGATGTAGCCATTATTGGCGCAGGTCTTGCTGGGTTATCGTGCGCTAAGGAATTAAAAAGAAATAACATTGATTTTCATATTTTTGAATCTACCGATTCAGTAGGTGGACGAGTAAAAACTGACAATATTGACGGCTATTTACTTGATAGAGGTTTTCAACTTTATAACCCAAGTTACTCAGAGGGTAAAAAAGTACTTGATTATGAAAAATTAAATTTAAAATCATTTACTCCAGGAGTGGCAATTCGAGATAAAAACAGATTAAGAGTTATAACAGATCCTTTTAGAAGCACTGAATATAAATATAATTTTATTACTCAAATGCCAGGTTCTTTGAGAGAAAAGATAGGACTTCTTTCCTATTTCTTGAAATATTTAATTCAGTCAGATGCCCAAATTGCAATATCAAAAGATATTTCTTCTTTAGATGCTTTAAGTAAGTCCAAAATTAATAAAAATCTTTTAAATAAATTGTTAAGACCGTTCTTGCAAGGTGTGTTTTTGGAATCTGAACTTGCAACTTCAAGAAAGTTTTTAGATGTTGTTTTAAAAACTTTCTTACAAGGCACTCCAAGTGTTCCTGAGAAAGGAATGCAGCAAATCCCTTTACAATTGGCAGAAACCATCGGAATTGAAAATATAACTTTTAACTCAAGAGTAGAAAAAATCACCGAAAATTCAATATTTACTAATAACAAGGAAATAAAAGCTAGAAAAATAGTTGTAGCATCAGACCCAATCCAAGCAATTTCTTGGCTTAATTTACCTATTAAAAAAATGAATTCAGTATCAACTTGGTACTTTAAAGCAAATCAAGAAGTCGCTAATTTATTAAAAAGTCTTCCAATTCTTTTTGTCGATGCAGATAATTCTGGGCCTTTAACTAATGCTGTTGTACTAACTAATGCTTCAAAGTTTTATGCCCCACAAAATGAGGTGCTAGTTTCTGCTTCAAGCATTTACCCTTTTGAGGAATCTTCCACAGAAGAAATAAAGAATCATTGTGCCAAATTATTCGGAGTCGATACTAAGGACTGGGAATTAATAAAAAAATATGAAATAAAAGATGCACTTCCCCAAATGAAACCACCTTTTACATTGATTGATTCAAACAAAGTCACAGAAAATTTATTTGTTTGCGGAGATCATCGTGCAACCTCTTCTATCAATGGTGCTTTTTTAAGTGGCAGAAACACAGCAACTTCAGTGAAGGTAAGTTTAGGATTGTGAACAAATACATAGTTGCAACATCTGGTGGATTTATTTCCACAAAACGCTGGGGTGTTATGAGACCTGGTTCAACATTTTTAAAAGCATTAGAACTAACCAAAAAAGATCGTCCAAAAGTTTGTTTCATCATGACAGCAACCGGTGATGACGCATCCTATATTTCTAGATCCTATGAAGCATTAAGTGATCTAAGTGTTGATGTAACACATCTAGCACTTTTTCCTCAACCAAATGCAGATATTGAAGAAAGAATTATGCAATCAAATCTAATTTGGGTAGGTGGAGGATCTGTTGCAAACTTACTAGAAGTTTGGAAGATTCATAATTTAGGAATTCATTTAAAAAATGCTTGGGAAAATGGAACTGTTTTGTCTGGAGTAAGTGCTGGTTCTATTTGTTGGTTTAAAGGTGGCACCACTGATTCGTTTGGCCCTGAATTAAAACCAATAACAAATGGATTAGCTTTTTTACCTTTTGCAAATGGGGTTCATTATGATTCAGAAGAGCAAAGAAGACCTTTACTTCATTCTTTAATTAAAGATAAGACTTTTGAATTAGCCTATGCCACTGATGATCACACTGGAATAGTTTTTGAAAATCAAACTCCAATTGAAGTAGTAAGTGATGTTTCAAAGACCAATGACAAAATTCCTAGTGCCTACAAAATTGAATTAAAAAATAATGAAGTTATTGAAACTAAACTATTGCCAGGAATTATTTCTTAGTGCCCTGTTTTGGCTAATTTACTTGGCCACCAAATCTTTTTTCCAGCCATCAAAGTTAAAGCAGGAACTAGTACAGATCTGACAATTATTGTGTCAAGTAAAACTCCAAATGCCACGGCAAATCCAAGTTGGGCAAGAAATACCAGCGGTAGAACTCCAAGAACAGCAAATGTTGCAGCTAACACAACACCTGCTGAAGTAATCACTCCACCAGTTACGGTTAAAGCTTTCAAAGTACCTGCTTTTGTGCCCATCTTTTGTGACTCTTCTCGAACACGAGTCATTAAGAAAATGTTGTAATCAATACCCAGTGCCACTAAGAATACGAATGCAAAAAGTGGAAATGAGGTATCCGCACCTGGGAAATCAAAAATGTATTCAAATACAAGTTGACATGCACCAAGTGTCGCAGCAAACGATAAAACCACAGTAGAAATCAACATAAATGGCGCTAAGAAACTTCTTAATAAAATCATCAAAATTAAAAAGATCAAAGCCAACACTGTTGGAATGATAATTCTGTTATCACGATCATTTGCTAGCGCAATATCTTCATTAACTGCAGTAAAGCCACCGACTAAAGCTTCTTCACTTACTGAATCAAGATTTGCTCGCAAATCAAGAATTGTTTGTTTAGCTTCATTTGAATCTGCAGCATTAGTCAAAGTTGCACTAATTACCACCTTGCCATCAACAATTTTTGGTGCTGGTATTGGTTGACCAGGAATTATTGGACCATCAGGAATTGGAAAAGCTTCTTCCACACCATCTGTTTCATTGATTGTTTTAACTAAATCTTTCAGTTTATTTGAGGGTCCAATTATGTATGTTGGATTTCCTTGACCTGCCGGAAAATGTTTAGCTAAGGCTTCTTGCCCAACAACAGAATCAGGATTTCCAATAAGTGTTTCGGTTTGTGATAAACCATCTGCATCTAATTGGGACGAGTAACCTGCAAGAGCTATTAAAATAATTCCAGTTATAAAACCTGCACGTTTTGGTTTTCTGCCAACAAAAGCTGCAACTCTGGCCCATATTCCAGATAATTTTTCATCTTTAGAATCAAAATGAGGAACTTTAGGCCAAAATATCCAGCGACCAAATATTAATAAAAATGCAGGTAAAAGTGTCAACATTGTTATAACTGCAACCACAATTCCAATGGCGCCAACTGGTCCGAGAGATCTATTTGCATCTAGTTCTGAAAGTAGTAAAACTAAAAGTCCTGCAGAAACTGTTGCACCAGATGCAACTATAGGTTCGAATACACCTTTCCAAGCTTTTTTCATCGCGGTAAATCTTGATGCGGCTAAATGTAATTCTTCTCGATATCTGGCAATTAATAACAATCCATAATCTGTAGCTGCACCAATTACCAAAACTGACAAAATACCTTGGGCTTGGCCATTCAAAGTAATAATTTCTTCTTTAGCTAATAAATAAACAATTGCTCCAGCTACAGATAAAGCTAGAACTGCAGAAAGTAGTGGAAATATCCAAAGTAATGGACTTCTATAAACAATAATCAAAATAACTGCTACAACACCTAAAGTTGTAAATAAAAGTGTGGTATCAATTGCGCCAAAAGCGCCAAAGAAGTCTGCCAAAATACCGCCACCACCTGTGACGTTAATTTGTAAATTCTCAACTTCTTTTCCTGCTTCTCTAATTGAATCAACAATTGCAGGAAGTGCTGGTTCTCCACCAGGAAGTGGTTCAGCTATTTTTTCATTTGATAAATCAACGCTTGCAAGAATTGCTTTACCATCTTCAGATGGAATTGGAATTATTTTGCTATTAGATACTAAATAGCTTTGAACATCTCTTCCTTCACTGTCTTCTACTTCAATTTTTGGAATACTTGCTAGAAATTCATTAGCTTTCTTTAAGTTTGTTGAATTTAAATCCCCTGTAACTACAACTAAAGCAGGAAG
>JBEAYY010000007.1:0-12169 GCA_041170365.1 Actinomycetota bacterium | reverse complement strand
GGGTTTTGAGATAAGTAAAGTAGTAAATCAAATTCCTTTAAAGGAAGTCTTACTTCGTTTCCACGTACTAACACTTTGTGTTGTACTGGATCAATTTTTACTTCGCCAGAATCAGTGGGGGAGGAATCTGGCAAAGGTTCATTGACACGTCTAAGTATTGCTTTTACTCGAGCAATTAATTCTCTTCCCGAAAAAGGCTTTGTTATATAGTCATCTGCACCAAGTTCTAAACCTAAAACTTTATCTAGTTCAGTATCTTTTGCAGTCAACATCACAATTGGCACATTGCTAATTTTTCTAACCTGTTTACAGATTTCAAGGCCATCCATGCCTGGAAGCATTAGATCTAACAGGATTAAATCAGCCGAATTTGCTTCAAAATATTTATAACCTTGCGTGCCATCTTCTTCTTGTATTACTTGAAATCCTTCTTTTTCTAATAAAAAAGCTACAGATTCTCTAATTGATGATTCATCTTCGATAAGTAATATTTTGGTCATTTAAATCTCACTTAAAGTTTGATTAATTGGCAATTGCATTGTGAAGGTAGCCCCTTTGCCAAGTTTTGAGTCAACCAAAGCTCGACCACCATGGTTATTACAAATGTGTTTTACTAACGACAATCCTATGCCCGATCCACCTTCATTTCGAGACCTTGCAGAATCTACTCGATAAAATCTTTCAAAGATTCTTAATTGATCTTCAGGGCTTATTCCTTCACCTGAATCTTTAACATCAATATCTACAAAGTATTCACTTTCGGTGGCTGTAACAACAACTAAATTATCTTCACCAGTGTGATAAATAGCATTAACTAGTAAGTTTTTTAAAGCTGTAGTTAATTGCTTTTCATCACCCATCACAGTTGCTTTTATTCCATTATTAACTTCAATTTTTACCCCATGTTTATTAGCAATACTTTCTACTGCATCTTGTGCAGAAGCAATTAAGTTTGAAACGGAAACAATTTCTGGTTCTTCCAAAGGATTATCTGATTGAATTCTTGATAAATCGATGATATCTCTGATGAGATTTGCTAATCGTTTTGTTTCTTTCGGAATCTTTTCCGCAAATTTTTTTATAGACTCTGTGTCGTTATCAGCTTCCTTTATAGCTTCACTTAATAATTCAAGAGCAGAAACTGGAGTTTTTAATTCATGAGAAATATTGGCTATAAAATCACGTCTGGTTTGTTCAATTCTTAAGGCAAATGTTTGATCAGTAATAAGTAAAAGAATGAATCCTTGCTCGATTTGAACAGCATCGATATCTAATTGTTGAGTAATTTTATTTTCTTTGTTGTAATGATTAATAAGAGTATTTGCTTTAATAAAACTTGGTTTTAAAGACTTAACATATTTATTTAATTCTTTTAAAGTTATTTCTCGATCTCTGACAAGTCCAAGAATTGCTGCATCTGCTGAAAAGTAAACGACTTCACGATCTTCATTTAATAAAATCACAATGCCAGGAAGAAGGTTGATGAGATTTCTTAATCCAGAATTCTCTAATTCAGCCATATCCATAGCGTATGAAGCGGTCACTTTTTAACTTCTTTCTAGAGTTAGGCCCTTGTTGGGTTTAACCCGATTTTGGTTTTTATTAACCCTTTTTCTTCCTCAACCTTAAAAATGGAAAGTGAACACTTGGTTAACTCCACTAAGAGCAAGGGTGAATTTTAGATAATTTGTGAGGAAATCAAGATTTTTAAAAAGATTTAATCTTTCTGACAATAACTTGTGGATAGTTTGTTAACTTTTTGTTTACTGACTTAAGACATACTTTCCAGATGCTACTGACGACTAAGGCTCGGTTTATTGATCGGGAACTCAGTTGGCTTGATTTCAATAAGAGAGTACTTGAACTTGCAGAAGATCCAAATACTCTCTTATTGGAACGAATCAGATTTTTAGCAATTTTCTCATCCAATCTAGATGAATTTTTTATGGTGCGAGTTGCAAATTTAAGAACCGCATTAGAAACAAATGTAGAAATTTATAATCCGTCCCAATTAAAACCAAAAGAATTAATGAAGGAAATTTCTGAGAGAACTAGGGCTTTAACAAAAAGGCAGTCAGATTTATTTCATGATGTGCTATTACCTGAGTTAAAAAATAATGGCATTGAATTTGTTAATTGGAAAGATCTTTCAGATTTTGAAAAAGATTATTTAAGCGATATTTTTCAAACCAAAATATTTCCAATCCTTACTCCTTTAGCCGTAGACCCAACACATCCTTTCCCATATATTTCTGGTTTGTCTCTTAATTTGGCAGTTAACTTAAAAGGGCATAAAAAGAAAGAAAAGTTTTTTGCCCGTATTAAGATTCCACCAAATCTACCAAGATTTATCTCCACCTCACCTGATCAAAACGTCAGGTTTATAACACTAGAAAAACTAATAGTTGAGCATCTTTCTGAATTATTTCCTGGAGTAAAGATTAAAGATCATTACACTTTCAGATTAACTAGAAATCAAGATTTAGATTTAGATGATGATACCCAAGATTTACTTGAATCCTTAGAACAAGAACTTCACAAAAGAAGATTTGGTCCAGCTGTTCGACTCGAAGTTGATGAAGAAATTGAACCTGAATTATTAAAAACTTTGGCTTATGAATTAGAGATTCCTGAGGATGAAGTTATAAAATATAAAGAACCTCTAGATTTAACTGCTCTTTATCAAATAGCAGATCTTAAAATCCCATCTTTGAAATATCCTCCATATAAAAGTTTTATCCCTAAACCTTTTAAAGATGCTCAAGAGGGTAAAAGAGATATCTTCCAAATATTGAAAGAACGAGAATTAGGACTGCATCATCCTTATGACACATTTTCTTCATCTGTAGTTTCATTTTTACAAAGAGCAGCTCAAGATCCAAAGGTTTTAGCGATAAAGCAAACTCTTTACAGAACTTCTGGTGATTCACCAATCGTTCATGCTTTGATTGAAGCTGCAGAACTTGGTAAACAAGTTGTGGCAGTTGTGGAATTAAGAGCACGATTTGATGAATTAGCAAATGTGAGATGGGCTAGAAAACTTGAAGATGCAGGAGTCCATGTTGTTTATGGACTAATGGGTTTTAAAACTCATGCCAAATTATCTTTAGTAGTCAGAGAAGAAGATTCAAACATCGTTCGCTACTGCCATGTGGGGACAGGAAATTACAACCCCAAAACGGCAAGAGTTTATGAAGATCTTGGAATATTAAGTGCCGATCAAGAATTAGCAGAAGATGTAACCAAGTTATTTAATCAGTTATCTGGCTTTGCTCCCGATGCGACTTATAAGAGACTTTTAGTAGCACCACAGTCCTTAAGAAAAGGTTTATTAGAAAGAATCGATAGAGAAATTTCTAATCATAGAAGTAATAAGCCAAGTGGAATCAGATTTAAACTTAATTCATTAATAGATGAAGAAATAATTGAAAATCTGTACTTGGCAGCTAATGCTGGAGTAAAAGTTGAAGTATTGGTTCGAGGAATTTGTGGTATTGATTTAAGCCAAGTTGAAGATAAGGATAATTTAAAAGTCAGGTCAATTTTAGGTAGATTTTTAGAACATTCCAGAATCTATCACTTTAAAAATAATGAAGAAGATGAATTTTTCATTGGAAGTGCTGATCTAATGAATAGAAACTTAAATCGAAGAGTTGAAAGTTTAGTCTCCATAAAAGATAAAAAACATAGGAAATATCTAAATAGAATTCTTAGTTTGGCATTTGATGACAATACTTCATCCTGGCATTTACTTGAAGGTGGTAAGTGGAAAAGAGTCAATCAAGATAAGGATGGCAATTTATTGAAGGACTATCAAGAAGAGTTATTAAATATCAGAAAAGAGAAAATGTTATGAATCTATTAAGTGATTTTTTTCGATATATTGCAACTGGAAGAGATCAAAATATTCCGATTATTTTATTAAGACATGCAAAAGCTATTAAAAGACATGACTTTATCGGAGATGATACTGATAGACCTTTAAGTGAATTAGGTGAAAAACAGGCAGAAAAACTAGTTGAGTTATATCAGTATTTTGGTTTAAAAGAAATACACACCTCAGATGCTTTTAGGTGCTTAAAAACCGTTGAACCGTTGGCTAAAAAACTTGAATTAACACCAATAGTTGCAACAGAATTAAGCGAATATGTGTTCACAAAAGATAAACACAGATCAATAGATTACGTTTTACACCAATTTAATCAAAATAAATCAGTTTTGATTTGTGGTCATAATCCATTTTTAACTAAATATTTTAAAAAAATGGTCGGTAAGAAGTGGGCTAAAAAATTTAAAGACGAATTAGAACCAGGGGAAGCCTGGGTAATTTATAGATTTAACGGCAAAGTAATTCGCATAAATCTTATGCAAAAACCTGAAATTTAATTTTGCGCTAAGTCTTCGGGATTAAAACTTGGTGTTGGAAGTTTTTCTCCAATTTTACCTGCAACTTTAACCCTTAATGGCTCAGTTAATGGAAAATATCCATAAGTTTCTAATTGGCCTTGTGCATCTAGTCTTGTCAAAAATCTTAAAAATGTTCTTGCAGCATTGTTTTCATTGTCTTTACATAATCCTGATTCAAAATAAGAAATTCCATGCCAAGAATTAGAAGTTTCAGACGTGCCTATATCTGTAGCGGGTTGAACTTCTGGATCAAGATTTCCTAATACTTCTTTAGTATCTTCCTTGATGTAAACTTGCGATGTAGCAGCAGCAAATGCTGATGATTCAAAAAGAAAATCTAAATCATTAATTTTTAAGTTTGCATAAGTTAAAGCATTATCGTAGATTACATTGCTTGGTAATACTGAAATTACTCCATTTAGCGTTCCAAAATCTTGAAGTAAAGTTTGAAAATCCGGCACAACTTTTACAGGTTTAATTTCAATGTTTTTGCCAATAATTGTTGAAATCCAATCGATAAAGGCTTGATCACTGGTGTGTAGTTTTTCGACTTCGACAAAAGTTACAGGCATATCTGGTAATTCAAACTCAGGATTTGATTCAGCTATTTGTGGATTGTTCCAATTAGTTATTTCCCCCGTAAGTAAACCAGCGACAGCTTGTGGAGTTAAAACTATTCCGTCCAAACCTTCACCATAATAAACAATTGTAGAAAATTGATTCATTAAAGAAGTCTTAAATTCAAATGCATTGCACATTTCAGGTTCTGCTGCAGAATTATCTGTAACTACAATATTTGGCTCAGTTGCTTGATTATCAATTGTAACTTGAGCTTCAGGACAAGAAACTAAATATAAATCAATTCCAGCTTGTAAAACGTTTGAAGTGTTTTCAGAGCCTTTCACAACTACCTCACCATTTGCGCATTGAACTTCTTGTTCTGCATAGCTTGCTAAAACATCTGGTGGAATGGGAGGAGTACAAGCAGATATTAAAAGGCCAAGGCTCGTTACAAGAATTAAAGTTAATTTCTTTGCCATGTAACTATCCTCTCCTATAAATGATTTTCCCGAGTAGAGGCAAGACATCAAACCTCTACTCGGGAAAAATTTCCCTTAACTAAATGGTCGAGATCTAGTTAGAGAATTTTTCAATTTGGGACTTAGCTATTGCAAGTACTTTTCCTCCAAGAGGAATATAGCCAAGTTTTCCAGCTTGTTTTGGTGCACAGGTGTTGATTAGATATTTTGCATAATCTTCAACTGCTTTTGATTTTGAATCTGTTTGTCCGTTAGGCCCAATTAGGTAGGTTACAGCAACTAAGTTGTAAGCACCTTTAATTTTGGCACTCCAGTCAAGACCAACAAGTCCTGATGGTTGGACGTTTGTTTGTTTTGCCACAAATTTTGCAGCAGAAGCTGTTGTTGGCAGAACATATTCACCCGCTGGATTCTTTAAGCTAACAAAGTTTTTAACACCTTGAGCTTTCAAGTCAGCAAGATCTGCATAACCAATTGAATTAGCTGTGCCCTTAATTGCTGTTGTTACTTGTTGATTTGAAACAAATCCAAGGGATCCTGCTGGAGCACCTTTACCGTTTGCTGATGTGAAAACACCATTCTTCTTCCAAGGTGCAACTTTTCTGTTAACTAAATAACCAGAGAAGTTATCTGTTGTACCAGAGTTTGAAGAACGATAAATCACAGTGATGTTTGCATCTGGAAGTTTTGCACCTTTATTCAATTTTGCAATTGCTGCATCATTCCATTTTGTGATTGTTCCTGAGAAGATTCCACCCAATGTTGGATCATCAAGTTTTAGGCTTGTTAAACCTTTAACGTTGTATGCAACCACGATTGGTGCTGCAACCATTGGAGCAAAGTTAAATCCACCAGGACGACCTGTGTATTCCTTGCTTCCATAAGCTGCATCTGAACCTGCGAAGTCAAAATTTCCTACTGCAAATTGATTACGTCCAGTTCCTGAAGAACTTGCTACGTAAGCAACTGTGTGATCACTGTATGAAGCAATACATGCTGCTTGGAATGTTCCTGCGAAGGAAGCTCCACCACCTGTAATGCTTTCAGCGTTTGCTGATACCGCACCTGTTGCAACTACCCCGAGTGCAACTGCGATGCTTAAAAGTCCACGTTTGGTACGTGACATATTTACTTTTCTCCCTTTATGTTTTAAGTGAATTTTTTTCACTTAAGCCTTTCATTACCAATGTAAGTACGACTTATTAACAACAGATTGACAATTACTAATCTTTTTCCTGACATTTAAGTTAATTTTGGGTAAACTTGCGTCTCATTTGTTTCTTATTAACCAAACAATCCGTTAACGTAATCGTGTGTTCTAGGGTCTTTAGCATTTTTAAATACATCTTTAGTTAACCCAGCTTCAACGATTTGTCCAGGATTTCCATCTAGAGCTAAGAAAAATGCGGTGTAGTCAGAAACTCTCAAAGCTTGTTGCATGTTGTGAGTAACAATGACAACAGTCATGTCTTTACTGATATCTCTAATTGTTTCTTCAATATGTCTGGTTGAACCTGGATCAAGTGCTGAACATGGTTCATCCATTAATAGAACTTTTGGATTAACAGCTAAAGCTCTTGCAATACATAATCTTTGTTGTTGACCACCTGATAAAGATTGAGCAGAAGCATTTAAACGATCTTTAGTTTCATTCCATAGACTTGCTTTTTTCAAACAAGATTCTACAATTTCATCTGGATTTGAGAACGGAATTTGAGCAAGTCTTAAACCAGACAAAACATTGTCTTTAATACTCATAGTTGGAAATGGATTTGGTTTTTGAAACACCATTCCAACTTGGGTTCTGATATCCACAGGATCAACATCTTTATCGTAAATATCTTTTCCTTGGTAAAAGACTTTTCCAGCAAGAGCCGCTCCTGGAATAAATTCGTGCATTCTGTTTAGCACTCTGATGAAGGTTGACTTTCCACAACCAGAAGGTCCAATTAAAGCTGTTACAGAATTTTCAGGAAATGCCAAGTTAATATCGGCAAGAATCATTCTGTTACCAAACCAGACATAAAGTCCTTGGGTCTCAAGGTGTGCCACAGAATCAACAAGTTTTAATCTTTGATGATCCTCCACTATTGATATGTTCACTTGATTTCCTTTCATCGTCGGATCTATTTGTAAAGCAGTCATTTATCTAGCCTTTCCTTTCGGTGAGAAAACTCTTGTTAAAGCAAACAAAATTGCAACTACGATCATTAATACAAAAGCTGCTCCCCATGCTCTTTGAATACTTGATTCATAACCTGAACCTAAGAATTGGAAAATATAAACAGGAATTGTTGCCACAGGATCTTTAAAAGGATTTAAATTTGTACCGTTTGTATTCGAAGTTGTTAATAAAAGTGGAGCAGTTTCTCCTACAACTCTTGCCACTCCAAGAATTACTGCAGTAATAATTCCAGCTTTTGCAGTAGGTAAAACAATTCTCATAATTACTCTTGCTCTACTTGAACCAAGTGCAGTTGCGGCATCTCTTAATTCTTTTGGCACAAGTTTTAAAACTTCTTCACTAGTTCTAGCCACTGTTGGAAGCATTAAAATTGCATAAGCAAGACCACCGGTAAGAGCAGAAAAACCAACAAAATCAGTCAAGATAAATGCAGCTAAAATAAACAAACCAGCCACAATTGATGGCACACCACTCATTGCTTGCACGATAAATCTGACAAAACCTGCAAGTCTTCCTTTCATATCAGTGATATAAATGGCACTTGCAATTCCAAGAGGGACAGCAACTACTGTTCCAATTGCAACAACTGTCAAAGTTCCAAGCAGTGCATGGCCAACTCCACCGTAAGTTAATTCAGTGGTTGGTGAAATATAAATATTGTTTTGAGTTAAAAATGAAAATCTCATCGCAGGTAAACCCCTTGCTGCAACAGATAACAAAACAGATCCAAGAAGCGCTAAAACTAAAGAAAATGCTGTCACAGAAAGTACGGATAAAACAGCATCTCCGACTCTTCTTTTGCCCAAAGCAGAAATTGTCATAATTACTGCCATGGCAATTTGAATTGGTAAAAAGATTGCTATGAAAATCAAAGCTCCTGGAAGATCTGTGAAAAAGAAGAAAAATGCATAAACACTCATAGGAATTACCACGATTAATGAGTTTGCTATGACAACTGTTGGTCTAGATTTTTTCCAAGGATATTGTGGTTTCATTGTTGAAGTATCTAAAGTTTGAGTGTTCATGCTATCTTTTCTCTTACACTTCTTGCGACAATCCAGTTAGCAATTAAATTCACAACTAAAGTCATCAAGAAAAGAACAAGACCTGCACCCAGTAATGCTCTAATTTCATCGGGAGTTGCTTCACCAAATTTGGCTACAATCATTGATGCGATTGCTCCACCTTGTGGATTTAAGATTTGGAAATAATTTACTTTTTCAAAAATCAAATTCAAAACGAAATAAATTGCAATTGTTTCGCCTAATGCTCTTCCTAAACCAAGCATTACTCCACCAACAATTCCACCTCGAGCATGTGGAAGTGCAACAAATTTCACAGCACCCCATAAAGATCCACCTAAACCACGAGCTGCATCTAAAAGTTCCTGTGGAGTTTGAGATAAAACTTCTCGAGCAACGACAGTAATAATTGGGGTGATCATGATTGCTAAAACCCAACCTGCAATAAACGGAGATCTGGCAAATTGGTCTTGATCATTTCTAAAAAATGGAATTAAAAAGAAATATTGATTAAGTAATTTTGACCAACCTTCAGCAACAGGAGTAAAAACTAGAAAGCCCCACAAACCAATAATTCCTGATGGAATTGCAGCCAATACATCTACTAAAACAGTTAAAGTTCTAGATAATCTATCTGGAGCAATAAAGACAATAAATATTGCTAACAAAATTGAAACAGGTACAGCAATAACTAGGGCCAACATGGAATTAAGAAATGTTCCATAAAGCATTGGCCATATTTGAAATGTTTGTTCGTCTGGATTAGCTGAACTATTTATCCAAGTGCTTCCAGTGATGAAATCGAATCCTTCTTTTTGTAAAACTGGCCAAGAAGAAGAGGCTAAATAAATAAGGATTGCCACAAGTATCGCCAGGGACGATAAAGCGGCAATCACTATGGTTCCCGAGAAAGCTTTATCTGAAGGGGTACGACTTTTTTCCCTGCCTAGTCTTATAGGTTCAGGGTGAGATTTATTAGTAATTTCTTGTGTCTCGACCACGTTCTTATCATTTAGGAAACGGATTTCCTTGGTTTGACTAAACGGTTTAATCCTTAAGAACTCTTGGTTAACAATAGGTAAACAACCCCATTATTTGTTAAAGATGTTAAAAGAGTAAACCTATCTTTCTTCTTGAATTAAATTTCCACCATCAACAGCAATAACTTGACCAGTTATATAACCTGCTTCATCACTGGCTAAATATCCAACCAAAGAAGCTATTTCTTCAGGTTTGGCAGATCTTTTAAGTGGAGTATTTAATCCAGCTTCTTTTTCATTTTCAGTTTGAGATTCTGTTTGAATCCATCCTGGAGCAATGGCATTTACTAAAATATTATCTTTAGCAAAATCAAGTGCTAAAGATCTAGTTAATCCTGCTAAACCAGCTTTACTTGAGGCATAACTTACTTCATTTTTCATAGCCATAAAAGGTCCTGTAATTGAAGTAATCATGATTACTCGTGGGTTTTTTGATTTCTTTAATAATTCAAGTGATTCTTTTGTGACTAAGAATGCTGAAACTAAATTTCTTTCAACTGAAGAAATAAATTTATTTAAATCTGTATTTTCGATATTTCCAGATTCTGCACCTGGAGTATCAATAACTGAAGTCATTCCAGCATTATTTACTAAAACATCTAGTGTTCCAAATTCTTTTTTTACTTCATTAATTAGATTCCTTACTTCTTCTTCCTTAGTTAAATCAGCAATAAAATAAGGGCAATTTAATTCTTTTGATCTTTCTTTTATACGCTCACTTTTACCTGTAATAAAAACTTTTGAACCCATTGATTGTAAGAATTTTGCTGAAGCAAAACCAATTCCATTACTAGAACCAGATCCAGTAATAAGAGAAGTTTTATGACTGAGATTAAAAACCATATAAGTTCTTTTTAATTGCTGTTTGGGGCATTGATTATTCTTTGTGCTAAATAAATTGGGATTAAAGACAATAAAATTAATGCTGCTGCTACCACGTTAACTACTGGTGCTTGATTTGGTCTGAAAAGATTTTGAAAAATCCAAATTGGCAAAGTATTTTGACCAGCTCCCGCTGTAAAAGTAGTCACAATAATTTCATCAAAGGAAAGAGCAAAAGCTAACATTCCACCTGCAAGAAGGGCACTTCGAAGAAGAGGAAAAGTAATTAATCTAAAAGTCATAATTCTATTGGCACCTAAATCCATGCTTGCTTCTTCAAAAGAAGATCCCATTCTTCTATAGCGTGCAGCCACGTTATTAAAAACGACCACAATACAAAATGTGGCATGTCCAATAATGATGGTGAAATAAGTTAGGCCACCAAAATAATTAGTAAAGACGTTATTAAGAGCAATTCCTGTAACAATGCCAGGAAGAGCAATCGGTAAAACAATCAATAATGACAAAGTATCTCTACCAAAGAATTTATATCTAGCAATTGCACTTGCCGCTAAAGTTCCTAAAACTAATGAAATTGCAGTAGCACCAAGGGCTGTGTAAACAGAGGTTAATATTGCTTGTTTAACTCCAGAATTTTGCGCAGCTTTTGACCACCAACTAGTGGTAAATCCTTCAGGTGGGAATGAAAAACTAATACTTGAGTTAAAGGAATTTAGCACCACAATAAAAAGTGGCAGGTAAATAAAAGTCATTCCTAAAATCATAAAAATTGTTAAAACAATTTTGGCATTTTTGGAAAGAATCATAAGTTTTCCAACGCTCCACTTTTTCTAATTAAAGTTAAATACAAAACCATCACAATTACAGGAATTAAAGCAACTGCTGCAGAAAATGGTAAATCAAGAGCAAAGTTTTGATAAACCACATTTCCAAGCATTTGGAAAGTTCCACCCACAATTTGAACTGCAATATAGTCACCCATACTTAAACTAAAAGTAAAAATAGAACCGGCAATAATTGCAGGATAGGTCAGTGGCAAAACAACTTTGTAAAAAGTTTTAAAAGGTTTTGCACCAAGATCACTTGAAGCATCAAGAATTGAATTAGGTAGTCGTTCCATACCTGCATAAATTGGAATAATCATGTAGGGAAGCCATAAATAAGTAAGTGCTAAAACAACTGAAACTAATCCATATCCTGGACTTTTTATTCCTATAGGAGAAAGTAGCCAAGTTAAAAATCCAGATTCTGGACTCATCATGGTTCTCCAGGCATAAATTTTTACTAAATAAGATGCCCATAAAGGTGTTATTGCTAAAGCAATTAAGACAGGTCTTAATTTTGGAGAAACTACTCGAGCCATAAAAAATGACATCGGAATAGCAATCAGTGCACATAAAATAGTGACACTTGCTGCAATTAATAGGGTTCTAATAGTTACATTTAAATAAGCACGATCAGAAAGAATTTCAATAAAGTTTTCTAAGGTAAAAGTTCTAATAACTTTGTTCGTAAAATCATCAACTGTCCAAATTGAGGTAATAAATAATGCTGCTAAGGAGCCTAAATAAATAACAACAAGCCAAGTCATAGGTAAAAGCAAAAGGGAAATAATTCTTGCTTTTATATTTT
>JBEAYY010000006.1:0-5091 GCA_041170365.1 Actinomycetota bacterium | reverse complement strand
ACTTCTTTCGTTACTTCAATTCCTTCAATTCCAAAACTATCTTTAATTTTTTTACCAATTAAAGTTTTGTCATCATAATATGCAGGTAAACAATGCATAAATTTAACATTTTTATTGTTTGTTAATTCCATTACTTCTCTAGTAACTCTATAAGGATTCAATAAGTTAATTCTTTCATTCCAAACATTTTCTAGCTCTCCCATAGAGACCCAAACATCGGTATGAATGAAATCAACACCGCTTACACCTATCGCTAAATCATCTGTAATTGTGATTTTTGCTCCAGATGACTTACTGAGTTTTGAAGCTATTTCTTGAATTTCAGTTTTAGGAACTAAAGATTTAGGAGCAATTAACCTAACATCCATTCCTAATAGTGCTGCAGTTACTAATAATGAATTTCCCATATTATTTCTAGCATCACCTAAATAAGCAAAAGAAATATCATTAAGTTTTTTATTTGAATTTTCTTTCATAGTCAAAACATCTGCCAACATTTGCGTTGGATGCCATAAATCTGTTAAACCGTTAAATACTGGAACTTTAGAAAATTTCGCTAACTCTTCAACAGATTCTTGAGCAAAACCTCTATATTCAATAGCATCAAACATTTTGTCTAATACTTGCGCAGTGTCTGAAATTGACTCTTTATGTCCCAATTGAGAAGAACTTGAATCAAAGAAGGTAGTAAAAGCTCCTTGATCGTGTGCTGCAACATCAAATGCGGCTCTGGTGCGAGTTGAAGTTTTTTCAAAGATTAGAGCAATATTTTTACCTTTTAAGTACTTCTTTTCCTTACCATTTTTTTTCTTTTTCTTAAGTTTTTCAGCAGTTTCAATTATTTGAAGGAATTCATCTTTTGAAAAATCAATTTCCTTGAGGAAATCTCTTCCTTTAAGATTCATTTTCCACTGCTTTCATCAGTAAATTGCTTGAAAAGATGATTCTATCCAAGGAGTCTGTAACAATTGGATTGTGACTACGCCTCTTGATAAACCAGGTTCAATAACTGATACTTTGCTGGAAGAAAATCCACTTTCTGTTACAGAAGATGGCGATCATGAGAAGTTTGCCCATTATGTTGAAAAAGAAAAAATTGTTGAAAGCGCTGTTACGGGAAAACCTGTAATCGCTCTTTGTGGCAAAGTCTGGGTACCTGGAAGAGATCCTTCAAAATTTCCAATTTGTCCAGACTGTCAAAAAATACATGAATCATTGAAAAAATAATGACTATAGCCCCAGGTACAGTTGCTGAACTTCAAAAAGAAGAATTAACAAATACACTTTGGGTTTGCATTGTATGGAATGATCCAATTAATTTAATGAATTATGTGACCTATGTTTTCATGACATATTTCAAATACTCAAAGGAAAAAGCAGAAAAATTAATGCTCCAAGTCCATAATGATGGCAAAGCAGTTGTCAGTTCAGGATCTAGAGAAGAGATGGAAAAAGATGTGAATGCCATGCACTCTTACGGGCTTTGGGCCACATTACAAAAATCATGAATGAAGAAAAAAATAGAGGTTTTAAAAAAGAAACTGATGAATTCGTAAGTCTGTTTTTAGAGCCACTTGAAATTGCGCTATTAACAACACTTATTGAGCAAATTATTTCCCTTTTAGAACCAGAAGAACATGAAAAAGACCTTGATCCTCTAGCAAAAGTAGTGGGAATAGATTCAAAAACTACAAGACCAATTGATGAAGTTTTACTGAGACTTTTGCCAGATGCATATCAAGACGATAAAGAAGCAGCAGATGAATTTCGACGCTTCACTGAAAGATCTTTAAGGGAATTAAAAATAAAAAATGCTAGACATATATTAGAAAGTCTTCCTGAACCGGATCAAACTGTGAAAATTAAATCAAAAGATTTTCAAATCTGGCTTACTGTTTTAAATGATGTTCGATTAGCTTTAGGTACTCGTATCGGTATTGAAGATAATTTCGAAGATGAGGATTTGGAAGAAAAAGATCATGCTCAAGAAATATATTCTTGGCTAACTTGGTTACAGTCAAATTTATTAGAGGAGTTAAATAAATAAAGGCCCCGGATTTTCATCCAGGGCCTTTATTTATTTAGTTCTTAGTGACCTTCTGCTTTTGCAAATGCACGATCGTCAGCAAAGCTCTTCATACGAGCAATCTTGTAAATTACAAGACCGAATACTGCTTTTGCTGTTACGTCAGCAATTGAGTATCCGTATTGACGAAGTACAAATGAATCAGCACCTGTGAACCAATCGTTTGCTGTCAATTCACCAATTACTGGGAATAGATAGCTGATTGGGTACACGCCCCAGGTTGCGATCAAAGTCAAACGTAAACCTCTTACTTCTTTTGCAACACCTGCTGGTTGACGTCCTAGTGATTTACCTAGTTCAACAAACAAGATGTAAAGAATGTAAAGGAATGGAATTGTTGAAAGTGCGCCCCAAACTAATTTAGGTGCAACTTCAAGTGCTACTTCACCTGGATAACCAAGAGCGATCATCAAAACTGAAGCAGGAATTAAACGAACCAATAATTGGCTTTGTACTTTCTTTGCTAATGCAAGAACTGCAACTGTTTCTACAAGTAGCAAAGGAACTGTTAGAAGCCAGTCAACATAACGATAAGCTTCATTGAATCCTTCTCCAGCAGTTAATGAATAGCTTCCACCAACAGTTGTTTGCACATATGCGTGACGGAAAGAATCAAAAATTCTGAAGTAGTGATAAGCAGCGATACCAGTAACAATTGCTGATGTAACCAGCGCTTGACGGTAACGAGGCAATACGCGGCCTTGTGCAGCTAGCATAAATACTGTTGCAAAAATCATTGATGCTAGAGCAAATGACAAGACGTTGTAGACAGCCTGAAATTGTCCATTTGACAATTCAGATATTCCAACCATGCCGA
The DNA here is from genome assembly GCA_041170365.1 of Actinomycetota bacterium. Taxonomy (GTDB): domain Bacteria; phylum Actinomycetota; class Actinomycetes; order S36-B12; family UBA5976; genus ATZT02. The sequence continues at coordinate 2,188 of JBEAYY010000006.1, read as the reverse complement.
CTCCCATGACGACAAAGTAGCTTGTTCAAATTTTGTTTTTGTAAACAATCCTCAAACTGCTACCGCCCGAATTTCGGGCTGTTACAGACCATATCTCTAGATTTGGATTTTGGACAACATTTGAACAAGTTTTGTGCATAGATTTTGGGTAAATTGTTAACTAAAGAGGCGATTGGGACAAAATCATGGCACGACTTAGGCAAAAGGTGAAGTTTTTCACGCAATAGGCTTTGACTAAATATATGAATAATTTACCTATTGGAATTCTTGACTCAGGGGTTGGTGGCTTAACAGTAGCCCGAGCCATTCTCGATCAACTTCCCCACGAAGCAATTAAATATGTAGGCGATACAGCCAATGGCCCATATGGCCCAAAACCAATTGCACAAGTTAGAGAATTTGCCTTAAACATCATGGATAAATTAGTTGAAGATGGAGTTAAAGCTCTAGTAATTGCCTGTAACACTGCATCTGCTGCAACTCTAAGAGATGCTCGCGAACGTTATTCGGTTCCAGTGTTGGAAGTAATTGGACCAGCAGTACGAAGGGCAGTAACTGTTACTCGAAATAAAAAAGTTGGCGTTATCGGAACCAGGGCAACTATTGAAAGTGGAGCATACGAAGATGCATTTGCTGCGGCCCTTGATATTTCATTGACGACTCATGCATGTCCTAGATTTGTTGAATTTGTAGAAAAGGGAATTACCTCTGGAAAAGAATTATTACAAATATCAGAAGATTACTTAAAAGATTTAAAAACGTCAGGAATAGATACGGTTGTCCTTGGTTGTACTCATTTTCCCTTATTAAGTGGCGTAATTGGATATACCTTAGGTCCTGAAGTTGCAATTGTTTCAAGTGCTGAAGAGACAGCTCAAGATTTGTACAGAGTTTTAGTTACTAAGAATTTACAAAGACCAGAAACTGAAAATCCACCAAAGCATGAGTTTTTAGTTACAGGTGAAAGTAATAATTTTGCCAAACTTGCTAAAAGGTTTTTAGGACCTGAAGTCATTAGTGTAGGTTCTTTATGACAAAAGATTGGATTATCTATGACCAGAAGTGATGGCCGAAGCTCAGACCAATTAAGACCTATAAAGTTTGAAAGAAATTGGTTAGAAAACGCCGAAGGTTCATGCTTAGTTCATTTTGGAAGAACCAGAGTTTTATGCGTAGCAACTTTCACAGAAGGTGTTCCAAGATTTAAAAAAGATAGTGGAGAAGGTTGGGTAACAGCAGAATATGCAATGTTGCCAAGATCAACTGAATCTAGATCTGATCGCGAATCTGTCAAAGGAAAACTTGGAGGTAGAACTCAAGAGATTTCAAGACTAGTTGGCAGAAGTTTAAGAGCAATAGTAAACAACAAAGCAATGGGTGAAAACACGATTGTTTTAGATTGCGATGTTTTGCAAGCAGATGGTGGAACAAGAACTGCAGCAATTTCAGGAGCATATGTTGCATTAGTAGATGCACTACGTTGGGCAAAAAATAAAGGTTTTATTGAATCAGTTGAAAATGTTTTAACTGATTCTGTGGCAGCAGTAAGTGTTGGGGTGATTGATGGAGATATCAGGTTAGATCTTCATTACGAAGACGATGTAAGAGCTGAAACTGATATGAATGTGATTATGACAGGAAGTGGCAAATTTATTGAAGTTCAAGGAACAGCTGAGGGTGCTCCATTTGATAAAAAAGAACTTGATCAATTGCTAGATCTTGCATCAAAAGGTTGCCAAGAGATAACTCAACTTCAAAAACAGGCTTTGAACTAAATCATGAAAAAGATTGTGTTAGCTACAGCTAACACTCACAAGATAGAAGAGTTTTATAGAATTTTGAGCCATAAATTACCTGATTTAGAGTTTATTTCCCAAAAAGAATTCAAAAATGTCCCAGAAATTGAAGAAACTGGAGCTAGCTTTGCTGAAAATGCTCTTATCAAAGCAAGAGCTATAAATAATTTCACTAATTTACCTGCTTTAGCTGATGATTCAGGGTTAGTAGTTGAAGCCCTTGATAATCGTCCCGGAATTTTTAGTGCTCGATATGCAGGAATTGGAGCAACCGATGCAAAGAATTTAGAAAAAATTCTTTCAGAGATAAAGAATTTTGAAGATCAGTATTTGAAAGCCTATTTTGAGTGTTCCATTGCCTATGTAGATAAGGCAAGCAATATTGAATTTGT
>JBEAYY010000005.1:0-2779 GCA_041170365.1 Actinomycetota bacterium | reverse complement strand
ACTTGACGTAGCTAGAGTTCCAGTATTTTTGTTGGATCAGCACCAAGTAGTGAGACCAGGAAGTAGGCACTGCAGAATACATTCAAGCTAGAGCTGAGATTAACGGAATCGATATCGAAGTTGTAGAACTTGAAGGACAATTTCGTTGCGGAGGTTCTGAAGCTTACGAAAAGTGGGTTTTGAATTTACTTCAACTTTCGGATTCTGAAGTTTCTAAGTGGCACGGAGATAAAAATTTTGAAGTTCAAATCGCAAAATCACCCGAGGATTTAGAAAGCAAATTAGCTAAGAAAAATGCCGAAGGTTTTAAAGGCAGAATTACTGCAGGATTTTGCTGGAAATGGAACGAACCAAACGATGGAGAAAATTTACCACTGGATGTAAAAATTGGAGATTGGCATAAACCATGGAATTTAAAGACAGAAAAAGGAATTGGCGGTTTTTTATCTGGTGAGCTTTGGGCAATTGATCCAAAAGGTTTCGAGCAAATTGGATGTGTTTATACCGCTCAAGGATTTGAATATGACTGGAATGGCGTGATATTTGGTTCAGATTTAGTTTGGAGAAATGGAAAATGGGTTGGCCAAAAAAGTGGTTCAGCAGATCCTGCAATGAGATCTGTTGAAGGAGAACTATTTACACAATTAGTTAAAAATACATATAAAGTCTTACTAACTCGCGGTCTTGTTGGAACTTATATATACAGTGTTGATGATGAAACTCAAAAGTATTTTGAATCTTTATTAAAAACTAGTTAATAAAATAACCTAACCAACAGCCCTGATAAATTCAGCTACCAATGGGTTTTTCTTTAAAGCTTCTAGATCTTCTTTTGTAGGAAGAGTTGGTCTATCTCTTTCATAAGTTACTAAACATAAAAACCCTAAAGTTTCTTCATTTGATGCTCTAAATTGATGCCAATACCAAGAAGGAACGTGTATCACATTATTGATTTCAAGGTTAATCACTTTGTCATCAACTAAACATGATCCACTTCCTCTAATAGGTACTACTAGATGAATGTGGTCATGTTTTTCTAAAGTGGTGTGACCTCCTGGGGCAACTTCAAAGTATCTAAGTTCAATACCTGATTTATCAGGATCTATAAATAGTTTTCTTCTAGTTACTTCTTTAAAAGAAGCAAACTCATTTTCTGCCTTATACACATGTTCTTCCACACCTTGCCATCTAAATGGTTCATGTTGGTTTAAATGTATTGGTCTAAAAGCATCATCACTGTTCATAACTTTTTACTACTTCAACCTTTTAGAACTAATAACTTTGGTGTCAAAACCTGCTAAATGAAGCCCACCATGAAACCTGGCATGTTCGATCTTGATGCATCTATCCTGCACAACTTGTAATCCATTTTGGATACCTTTTTCTGCCACTTCATCATTAGTAATACCTAATTGCATCCAAAACACTTTGGCTTTTATTTCAATAGCTTCATCAAGTAATTCATCTAGGGCATCTGGTCTTCTAAATGCCACCACTACATCTATTGGTACAGGTACTTCTTTCAATGACTTATAAACCTTCAAACCTAAAATATTTTCTTCACTTGGATTTATCGGATAAAGGTTGTAGTTAGTACTTCCCACAAGATAGGTAAGGACAAAAAAGGAAGCTTTAGAAGTATTACTAGAAGCACCCACTATGGCAATGTTTTTAGAACCATTGATGATTTGAGATATTTCTTGATTTGTGGGTTGTTGCCAAGTCATTAGTTATTCATTTCTCATAGCTTTGGTAAGTGCTTGGTCGATATCCCAAATAATATCTTCCACATCTTCAATTCCCACACTTATTCGAACCAAATCAGGTTTTACCCCTGCTGCTTCTAGTTGAGCATCCGAAAGTTGTCTATGAGTAGTAGAAGCAGGATGAATCACTAAAGATCTAGCATCTCCCACATTTGCTAAATGAGATAACAACTCAACTGAATTGATGAACTTCTCAGCAGTTTGTCTTCCACCCTTTATTCCAAAACTAAATACTGCTCCTGCTCCTTTTGGTAAATATTTCTTCACTAAATCATGTTGAGGATGATTCTTTAATCCTGCATAATTTACCCAACTGACTCGATTGTCGTTTGCTAAAAATTCTGCAACTTTTTGGGCATTGAAAACATGATCTTGCATTCTTTGGGCAAGAGTTTCAATGCCTTGGATAAGTAAAAAGGCAGCTAAAGGTGTTAATGAAGAACCAATATCTCTTAATTGTTCTGCTCTTAGCTTTGTTAAGAATCCGTATTCACCAAAGTTTCCCCACCAAGTGATATCTCCATAGTGTGGAACTTTTTCAAGCATGGAAGGAAACTTTCCATTGCCCCAATTAAATTTTCCAGACTCAACCACAACACCACCAAGAGTTGTGCCATGTCCACCCATAAATTTAGTCAAACTATGAATCACAATGTCTGCCCCAAATTCAATAGGTCTTACTAAATATGGAGTGGTAAGTGTTGAATCAACCACAAGTGGAATGTCATGACTATGAGCAATTTTTGCTAAAGATTCTAAATCTGCCACTTTATTTGAAGGATTGGAAACAACTTCAGTAAGAATTAATTTAGTATTTGGCTTTATTGCCTTTTCATAATCTTTTGGATCATCACTTGTCACAAAAGTAGTTTCTACACCAAACTTTTTCATTGTCACATCAAGCTGAGTTATTGTTCCACCGTATAAATTAGATGAGGCAACAATGTGATCACCACTTTGAGTAAGGCAAGCAAAAACTAGAAACTGGGCAGATAATCCAGATGATGTTGCAA
>JBEAYY010000004.1:0-6317 GCA_041170365.1 Actinomycetota bacterium | reverse complement strand
GTTAACATTCCTTTGTAAACAAGAGTTCTAGAAGAAAGAGATGAGAAATAAACATTCGTTTCTTTTTCTACAATTTTTCTAAAGGGATAAATTACTCGATCCAAATCTAGATTTGATTTATGTCCTAATTTTGATTTCACAAAAATCATTTCAAATACTGGCATTACACTTTTTGCTGTTTTTCCCAAACTTGAAGAATCAGTTGGAACATTTCGCCAACCCAATATTTCGATATTTTCTAACTTTGCAACTTCTTCAATTTTTACTTTTGCCAAAGAGTATAAATCTTTTTCTTGAGGTAGAAATGCAATTCCTACGGCATATTCACCCATTAATGGCAAATCAAAATCAACAACAGTTCGTAAAAATTTGTCCGGAATTTGAATTAAAATTCCTGCCCCGTCGCCAGAATCTGGTTCACTTCCACTTGCTCCACGATGATCTAAATTTCTTAAAGCTTCTAATCCTTTTTCAACGATTTCATGATTTGCAATTTTGTTTAAGGTCGCAACCAATGCCACACCGCAAGCATCATGTTCAAAAGTTGGGTCGTAGAGACCTTGTCTATTTAATTCGGGCACTTTTGATTCGTCCTTTAAAAGAAATATTTGTGGGACGACTTTGGCCCTAGATATATAAATACTATCTTAAATATGAAATTACAAAACTGAACCTATGGAATTACCCAAGATCCAGGTAATAGCTGCGGCTCCACTGCCAATTAGAAGCTGTCTCGTACCGGAGTACCACCAAGTTCTAGTTGTTACCAAGGAAACCACAGCACCCGTTAAGAACAATCCACTTAGAGAAATAATCAATGAGTAAGTCAAATTATTAAATCCCAGCATGTATGGAAGAAGTGGCACCATTGCGCCCAAACCAAAAGAGATAAATGATGAAACTGCTGCCAATTTTGCAGATGGCAAATCTTTAGTGGAAACTCCAAATTCTTCTAAAGAATGCGCATCAATAAATTCATCTTCATTTTTACTCAATTCTTGGGCAAATTTTAAAGCAACTTCTTTGCTAACTCCTCTTGAAACATAAACTTGGGCTAGTTCTTCAATTTCGCGATTAATATCTTCTTTAATTTCTTTTTTTTCTAATTCAATTTCAGCCATGGCAAGTTCTGCTTGACTTGCAACCGAGGTGTACTCACCTGCCGCCATAGAAAATGCTCCAGCTAATAACCCTGCAAAACCTGCTAAAACAATTGCCTTAGTGTTTTCAACTCCAGCTGCTTGTGTTCCACCAGCGACACCAATCATTAAGGCAAAATTTGAAACCAATCCATCCATTGCACCAAATACTGCAGGACGTAGCCACCCACCACTTACATTTCTATGTAAGTTTTCGATTTTTAAAGTTTTTTGACCTGATGGCACGTTTAACTCCTAAATAATTTTTGATCTCTACCAGGTCTTAACTTGCTAGAGATCATAAAGTAAACAAGTCCTCCAACTATAACAAGTAAACTTGTCCAAATATTAAATCTCAATCCAAAAAGTATTCGCGATTCATCTATTCTGAAAGTCTCTACCAAGAGGCGACCTAAACTATATAAAGCAACATACAAAGCAAAAACTCTGCCATGTCCTAATCTATATTTTTTATCGACATAAATCAGAGTAAACCCAATTATTAAACTCCAAATTAATTCATATAAGAATGTTGGATGAAACGTTTCAAACAGTTCAAAACCTTTTGGTCTATTTTTTTCTGCAATTTCTAATGCCCACCAAACATCAGTTGGTTTTCCAAATAACTCCTGATTAAAATAATTGCCCAATCGTCCTATCGCTTGGGCAAAAATTATGCCTGGTGCAATTGCATCGGCAAAAGGTGGAAGATTAATTTTGTAAAATCTACATCCAATCCATGCCCCAATTCCACCAAAAAATATGGCTCCCCAAATTCCTAAGCCACCATTCCAAATTTTTAATGCATCAATCGGATTTCTGCCATCGCCAAAATATTTTTCAAAATCTGTAGCAACATGATAAATACGTCCACCAATAATTCCAAATGGCACGGCAAAAAGTGCTACATCGCTAACTTGACCGGTTTTTCCGCCGCGTGCAATCCATCTCTTATTTCCTAACCAAATTGCTACAAAAATTCCAATAATGATAAAAAATGAATATGCACGAATAGGTAAAGGTCCAAGATAAATTACACCAGTACTTGGACTTGGAATGCTAAAAGAAATCAAAATCTATTTCTTCGCAGCAGAAACCGCTTCAGCAAATCCTGCTGGATCATAAATTGCTTTAGCATCAAGGGCTTTGTCATTTAAAAATATTGATGGTGTGCCTTGCACTCCTCTATCTTTAGCATGAAGTTCAGAATTTTGTGCCCAACCTTTGTATTTGTTGCTTGTGTAACATGTTTCAAATTCTGTGTAAGCTTCGTTTTCAATTCCAACTTTTTTAGCTAAATCTAAAAGCTGTTCATCTGAATAACCATCACCTTCACGTGCTGGTTGCATCGCAAATATTCCAGAGTGATATTCGATAGTTTTACCAGCATCAACTGCACATCCCCATGCCATTGTTGCTCTTAAAGAAGAAAGTTTTGATTCAGGAAAATTTCTGTCAAGAAAAATCATTGGATGAAGAGTTAAATTAATTTCACCTTTTTCTGCAGCTGCAAATACATTCTTGGCATTTGTTACTTCAAACTGACCACATGCAGGACATTGGAAATCTTCATAGAGTTCAGCCTTAGGCGCTGAAGGATCTTGTTTGCCTACTGGAACTCCATAACCTTCATTTGCACTAACTCCTTTAGGCAATGCAGCACTTGTGTCATATTCAGTGATTGCTTCTGGAACCACAATGTCATTTTGTGATTGATTTTTTGCATAAAATCCAACACCAATAATTCCTACAACAAAAGCTGCAACTACTAACCCACCAACAATTTGAATCGTTCTTGCTTTCCTAGCATCAGAACCAGCATTTGCTCTAACTTGGGCAGCTTTATTTTTGATGTCATCAGGATTTGTCATTTAGGAACTCCAGGTTTTTTCTTTTTAATCTAGTAAATCAGTTAATTCTTTGCATCTTTTGGCTAGTTTCTATGCATAGATCTAGCCAAATCTTTTGCTAATTGCCCTACCGCCCCGATCGATTTTGATAAATCTTTAGTTTGCAAGATCAATTTAATAAAGGCACTTCCAACAATTACTCCATCGGCAAATTTTGCCACCTCTTTTGCTTGTTCAGGAGTCGAGACACCTAGACCTACTGCCACAGGAGTGTCGGTGACTTTTCTAATTCGATTCACTAATGTTTCTGCACTTTGAGAAATTTCATTTCGAGTACCTGTGACTCCCATTAAACTTGCGGCATAAACAAATCCCGAAACTTTAGAAGTAACAAGTTTTAATCTCTCTTCACTTGTTGATGGTGCTACAACAAATATTCGATCTATATTTTGTTGATTCGTTTCCTCAATCCAATCATTAGATTCATCCGGTGGTAGATCAGGAGTTATTACCCCATTTCCTCCAGATTCCTTGAATTCCTGCACATATTTTTTAATGCCCCACTTTTCTATTGGAGACCAGTACGACATTGTTAAAACTGGTTTTTCATTCTGAGAAACTTTGTTTACTACATACATCACTTCTTTGATTCCTGTTTTGTGATTCAATGCGATATCAACTGCTTCTTGAATCACCGGCCCATCCATTAAGGGGTCGCTATATGGAACTCCAACCTCTATAACATCAACACCGTTTTTAAACATTTCATTAATAATTTGAATTGAACCTTCAATGCTCGGAAAACCAGCTGGTAAATATGCGATTAGAACAGCTCTATTTTCACTTTTAGCAACTGCAAAAGTATTTTTTAAATTTGCCATTAATTTAATTTGAACCACTTAGCAGCGGTTTCAACGTCTTTATCGCCACGACCACTGCAATTTACAATTATCACAGCGTCCTTGCCTAACTTTTTTCCAAGTTTCATAGTTCCAGCAATTGCATGTGCAGTTTCTATGGCCGGAATTATTCCTTCTGTCTTGGACAATATTTCAAAAGCTTCCATTGCTTCGGTGTCAGTTATTGGGTGATATTTAGCTCTTTGTGTTTCTTTTAACCAAGCATGTTCTGGTCCCACTCCTGGGTAATCTAGTCCTGCTGAAATTGAGTGACTTGCAAGAGTTTGACCATTTTCATCTTGCAAAACATACGATCTTGTTCCATGCAAAATTCCAATTGTTCCACCTGACAATGTTGCTGCATGTCTTCCTGTTTCAATTCCATCTCCTGCAGCTTCATAACCATGAATTTGAACTTGCGAATCTAAAATAAATGGATGAAATAATCCAATTGCATTTGAACCTCCACCCACACAAGCTGTTACTGCAGTTGGAAGTTTTCCAATTCTTTCTAATATTTGTTGCTTTGCTTCTACACCAATAATGCTATGAAAATTTCGTCCGATCGTTGGAAAAGGATGTGGGCCTGCAACTGTACCTAGTAGATAGTGAGTTGATTCAACATTTGTAACCCAATCTCGCATAGCTTCATTAATGGCATCTTTTAATGTTTTGGTTCCAGTTTTTACAGGATTTACTTTTGCGCCAAGTAATTTCATTCTTGCAACATTTAAAGATTGTCTAATGGTGTCTTCTTCACCCATATAGATTTCACATTCAAGTCCTAGTAAAGCTGCAGCTGTTGCTGTTGCAACTCCATGTTGGCCTGCCCCAGTTTCTGCAATAATTCTTTTTTTGCCCATTCTTTTTGTTAATAGAGCCTGTCCGATCACATTATTTATTTTGTGCGAACCTGTGTGATTTAAATCTTCACGTTTTAGAAATATTTGAGCATTACCTGCATACTTCGAAAAGTTTTTAGCTTCAGTTAACGGACTTGGTCGTCCTACATAATTTTTCATTAGATCCATAAATTCTTCATTAAATTTAGGATCTGCAACTGCTTTTTCGTATTCTGTTTCTAATTGATCCAAGGCACTAATTAATGCCTCTGGAACAAATCGTCCACCAAACTGACCAAAATGACCAGTTTCATTATCTATTTTTTTTAGATCATTTAAAAACGTTGTCACGATTTATCTTCCGTGATTTGTGGCAGGATGTGCTCCTGCAGTTACTAAATCATGTACTGCATTTCTGGGATTCTTATTCAGAACCAAACTTTCCCCAACAAGAACTGCATGTGCTCCAGCGTTTGCATAAGTAATTAAGTCATGTTTGTCACGAACTCCAGATTCAGCGACTAAAACACAACCCCTAGGCACTTTTGGTGCAAGTCTTAAAAAGGTATCTCTATCAACTTCTAAAGTTTTCAAATTTCTGGCATTTATGCCAATTAGTTTGGCGCCAGCATCAGTTGCTCTTTTCAATTCTTCTTCTGTATGAACTTCAATTAAAGGCGTAATACCAATTGTTTGGGCTCTTTCTATTAATGAAACTAAGGCTTCTTGTTCAAGGGCAGCAACAATTAATAAAGCAAGATCTGCTCCATATGCACGAGCTTCCCATAATTGATAACTTGAAAAAATAAAATCTTTTCTCAAAACTGGAATCTCTACTGCTTTTCTTACTGCGATTAAATCGTTGAGTGAGCCTTTAAATCTTCGTTCCTCAGTTAAAACACTAATGCAGCTTGCGCCACCTAATTCATATTCTTTAGCTAACAATGCAGGGTCAGTAATTTCAGATAAATCACCTTTACTTGGTGAAGATCTTTTAACTTCAGCAATTACTGCCACTCCAGCTTGTTCAAAAATTGGAAATGGATCTATTGCTTTTGATTTAGTGCTAACTATTTCTTTTAAAGTCTCAAGTGTAGTTTTTTCTTGACGTTTAAGTAAGTCTTCTTTAACCCCAAAAAGGATCTCATCTAAGACATTTGTCATAAAATTTAATTTCGGCTCTTTGTTTTAATTTTTTCCCAAACAATCCATAAAACTGTGCCAAATACTGCAAGAGCAATACCTTGCCAAAACATCATCCAATTATTTTGCGTTAAAGCAAAAGTTGAAATAACTGAAGCAGCTATTAACAAAAATGTTCCTGTCCAAGCAGCTGGCGTTTGTCCATGGTTATCTTTTGACACTTACATTCTCCTTTACTTTGCTATTTCAGTCTAAAGTGTTCGAGATTGCGATTGCTTTGAGTACTACTGCTGCCTTGTTCTGACATTCCATATCCTCATGCTCTGCCACTGAATCAGCCACGACACCTGCTCCTGCTTGAACAAATGCTCTATTTTGTTTTATCAAAGCAGTTCGAATCGTGATCGCCATATCCATATTGCCTGCAAAATCAAAATAACCAAG
>JBEAYY010000003.1:0-12658 GCA_041170365.1 Actinomycetota bacterium | reverse complement strand
ATAAATCAAATCTAGATTTGGATCGAGTAATTTATCCCTTTAGAAAAATTGTAGAAAAAGAAACGAATGTTTATTTCTCATCTCTTTCTTCTAGAACTCTTGTTTACAAAGGAATGTTAACTACTGGTCAACTTCAAAATTTTTATCTAGATTTATCGGATGAAAAAGTTGAATCAAAAATTGCTCTAGTTCACTCAAGATTTAGTACAAACACTTTTCCTTCTTGGCCGCTGGCACATCCTTACAGATTTATTGCTCATAATGGAGAAATTAATACAGTTAAGGGTAATCGAAACTGGATGCAGGCCAGAGAAAATTTATTACAAACAGATTTGATACCTGGTGACTTAACTCGAATTTTTCCAATATGTGCAAATGGTGCAAGTGATTCATCATCTTTTGATGAAGTTTTAGAACTAATTCACTTGGGTGGAAGATCTTTACCTCACGCAGTATTAATGATGATTCCAGAAGCTTGGGAAAACAATCCGAATATGGATCCTAAAAGAAGAGCTTTTTATGAATTTCATGCATCATTCATGGAACCTTGGGATGGACCAGCGTGTGTGACTTTTACAGATGGTTCGTTAATTGGAGCGGTTCTAGATCGAAATGGTTTAAGACCAGGAAGATTTTGGGTAACAGATGATGGTTTAGTGATTTTAGCAAGTGAATCTGGCGTATTACCAATCGAATCTTCAAAAATAATTAGAAAAGGAAGATTGCAACCTGGAAAAATGTTTTTGGTTGACACAGTTTCAGGAAGAATCATCGAAGATGATGAAATCAAGAACGATTTAGCAAATAGTGAGCCTTATCAAGATTGGTTGCATGCAGGATTAGTTCATCTTGAGGAATTACCTGATCGAGAACATATTGTTCACACTCATTCATCAGTTTTAAGAAGACAGCAAACTTTTGGTTATACAGAAGAAGAACTAAAAATTTTATTGACACCTATGGCAATATCTGGCGCTGAACCTATTGGCTCAATGGGCACAGATACTCCGATAGCAGTTCTAAGTAAACGACCAAGACTAATTTTTGATTACTTCACCCAATTATTTGCTCAAGTTACTAATCCTCCACTTGATGCAATAAGAGAAGAAATAGTTACTTCATTATCCTCTTCTATTGGAGAAGAAAGTAATTTACTCTCAGCAACACCAGCACACACCAGACAAGTTGTTTTGCCATTTCCTGTTATCGATAATGACGAATTAGCCAAATTGATTCACATAAATCGCGATGGTGATAAACCAGGATTTGCAGCCCAGAAGTTTTCAGGATTATTCAAAATCGCAGATGGGGCAAATGGTCTAGAAAAACGAATACAAGAAATATTTAATGAAGTAGATTTAGCGATAAAAAATGGCAGTAGATTATTAGTTTTAAGCGATAGGGATTCAGATGCTGACGAAGCACCAATTCCATCTCTCTTACTTCTTTCAGCGGTACATCATCACTTAGTTCGCACAAAACAAAGAATGCAAGTTGGCTTAATAGTAGAAGCAGGAGATGTGCGAGAAGTACATCATGTTGCTTTGCTTATTGGATTTGGAGCTGCTGCAGTAAATCCGTATCTTGCTATGGAAACAGTTGAAGATATGGTTCGTCAAAATAAATTAGTAGGGATTACTCCTGAAAAAGCAGTTCGAAATCTTGTTAAAGCTTTGGGTAAAGGTGTTCTAAAAGTTATGAGCAAGATGGGAGTTTCAACTGTTGCTTCCTATCGAGGTGCACAAATATTTGAAGCTATTGGTCTTTCTCAAGAATTAGTTGATAAATATTTCACCGGCACAGTTTCTCGTTTAGGTGGAGTTGGATTAGATGTTATTGCACAAGAAGTTATTAAAAGACATGAAATTGCCTATCCACCAACAGGAATTTCACCTGCTCATAGACAACTTTCAATAGGTGGTGAATATCAATGGCGAAGAGAGGGCGAACCTCACCTATTTGATCCAGAAACTGTATTTAGATTGCAACATTCTACAAAAACTGGTCAATACGAAATATTTAAAAATTACACAAATTTAGTTAACGAACAATCAAAACGGTTAATGACTTTAAGAGGATTATTCGATCTTAAAAATTCTCGAAAACCAATATCTATTGATGAAGTAGAACCAATCGAAAATATTCTAAAAAGATTTAGCACAGGAGCTATGTCTTATGGATCTATTTCCCAAGAAGCCCATGAAACTCTAGCCATAGCCATGAATCGATTAGGCGCAAAATCAAATACTGGTGAAGGTGGAGAAGATCCAGAAAGATTTGTTAAAGAAGCAAATGGAGATTCAAAACGTTCTGCAATAAAACAAGTCGCAAGCGGCAGATTTGGGGTTACCAGCGAATATTTAGTTAATGCTGATGATATTCAAATTAAAATGGCACAAGGAGCAAAACCTGGAGAAGGCGGACAGCTTCCAGGCCACAAGGTTTATCCATGGGTTGCAAAAACAAGACATTCAACTCCAGGCGTGGGATTAATATCTCCACCTCCGCATCATGATATTTATTCAATTGAAGATCTAAAACAACTTATTCATGATTTAAAAAATGCAAACAATCAAGCAAGAATTCACGTTAAGTTGGTGGCAGAAGTTGGTGTTGGAACAGTTGCAGCTGGAGTTGCTAAAGCTCATGCCGATGTTGTTCTAATTTCTGGTCATGATGGTGGAACAGGAGCAAGTCCTTTAACTTCTTTAAAACATGCAGGTGCTCCTTGGGAAATAGGTCTTGCAGAAACGCAACAAACACTTTTACTTAATGGATTAAGAGATCGAATAGTTGTTCAAACCGATGGACAACTAAAAACTGGTCGAGATGTTGTAATTGCTGCTTTACTAGGTGCAGAAGAATTCGGATTTGCCACAGCTCCACTTGTTGTAATGGGTTGCATCATGATGAGAGTTTGTCATCTAGATACATGTCCAGTTGGTGTAGCAACTCAAAATCCAATATTGAGGGAAAAATTTAATGGCAAGCCTGAATTTGTTGAGAATTTCTTTAAATTTATAGCCCAAGAAGTAAGAGAATATTTAGCACAACTGGGCTTCAAAACTTTAGAGGAAGCAATAGGACATTCCGAACTCCTTGATACTAAAAAAGCAGTTGATCATTGGAAAGCATCCGGATTAAACCTTGAACCAATTTTGCATCAAGTTGAAGCACATAACACTGAACTACATCATGTAAAAAATCAAGAACACGGATTAGAAAAAGCCCTAGATCAAGAGTTAATAAAAATATGTGCACCAGCATTAAAAAACAAAGATTTAGTAAGAGCCCAATTTGAAATAAGAAATGTAAACCGAACTGTGGGCACAATGCTTGGAAGCGAAGTCACAAGACATTTTGGTGGCCAAGGTTTACCAGATGGAACTATTGATTTAACTTTCCTTGGTTCTGCTGGTCAATCTTTTGGAGCTTTTGTACCCAAAGGAATTACCCTTCGACTCGAAGGAGATTCAAACGATTATTTGGCTAAAGGATTATCTGGTGGGAAAATAATTGTTCGACCAAATAGAAATTCAAAATTCAAAGCAAGTGAAAATGTCATTGCTGGAAATGTTGCTGCATACGGAGCAACTTCAGGGACATTATTTGTAAGCGGATTAGTAGGTGAGAGATTCTGTGTTAGAAATTCAGGAGCAACCGCTGTAGTAGAAGGTGTAGGAGATCATGGGTGCGAATACATGACTGGTGGAAGGGTAGTGGTTTTAGGTTCAACGGGAAGAAATTTTGCAGCAGGTATGAGTGGAGGTATTGCATATTTGTTCAATCCAAATACTGAAAATATAAATCCTGAAATGGTAGAAATCGAAGATTTAGATCAAGAAGACATTAAATTCCTGCAAGAAATAATTACTAATTACATAGAAGAGACTGATTCTGAATTAGCTAAAAAAATAATAAAGAATAATGAAATCCTAAAATTCAATAAAATAATGCCAAAAGAATTTAAACGAGTATTAATCGCAAAACAAAAAGCAGAACTTGAAGGAATAGATCCTCTAAAAGCAATAATGGAGGCAAGCCGTGGGTGATCCAAAAGGTTTTATAAATACAAAAAGGGAAACTCCAAAACGTCGTCCAGTTAATTTAAGACTTATGGATTGGAGAGAAGTTTACGAACCATTTGACTCAAACAAACTTCGCGCACAAGCTGGAAGATGCATGGATTGTGGCATTCCTTTTTGCCACAATGGCTGTCCTCTAGGAAATTTAATTCCTGAGTGGAACGACTTAGTATTCAGAGATAATTGGAAAGAAGCTTCGGAAAGATTGCATGCAACAAATAATTTTCCAGAATTTACAGGACGTCTTTGTCCAGCACCTTGCGAAGCTGCATGTGTAGTTGCAATTAATCAAGATGCGGTAACAATAAAACAAGTAGAGGTTGAAATTGCTGATAGAGCATTTGCTCAAGGATTAGTTACACCACAATCACCTGCAAGATTAAGTGGAAAAACTGTTGCAGTTATTGGCTCTGGTCCTGCTGGACTTGCCGCCGCACAACAACTTGCAAGGGCAGGTCACACAGTTGCAATTTATGAAAGAGCAGACAAACTTGGCGGACTTCTTCGATATGGAATTCCTGAATTCAAGATGGAAAAAATTCACATCGACAGAAGATTAGAGCAACTTGCAAGTGAAGGAATTAAATTTAGAACTGGTATTGAAGTAGGAATAGATATCGATGCAAAAGAATTAAGAAAAAAATATGACGCAATTGTTCTAGCAGTAGGTGCAACTTCTTGGCGAGATTTACCAATTGAAGGAAGAGATCTAAGCGGTATTTATCAAGCAATGGAATATTTACCACCAGCAAACAAAGTCGCATTAGGTGAATTAGCAGTCTCACCAATCGATGCCAAAGATAAAGATGTAGTGATTATTGGTGGTGGGGACACTGGTGCAGATTGTTTAGGTACAGCGCATCGACAAGGTGCTAAATCAGTGACTCAACTTGAAATACTTCCCGTGCCAAAAGATATTCGCCCAGATGCCCAACCATGGCCAACTTATCCAATGATTTATCGAGTTACTAGTGCACACGAAGAAGGTGGCGAAAGAATTTACAGTGTCAATACGAACAAGTTTATTGGCTCTTCTGGAAAAGTTTCTGGCCTTGAATTAATCCAAGTTGAGTTTAAGAATGGGAAATTCGAATCAATAAAAGGCACAGAAAAAATAATTCCTGCAGATTTAGTTTTATTAGCTCTGGGATTTGTAGGACCAGAAAAGGCACCATACATTGATCAATTAAATCTTGCACTTGATGCTAAAGGAAATATTGCAAGAGATGAAAACTTCAAAACAAATGTCGACTCTGTTTATGTCTGTGGAGATGCAGGCAGAGGTCAATCCTTAATAGTTTGGGCAATTGCTGAGGGTAGATCCGTTGCTGCTCATGTTGATAGATTTTTAATAGGTGAAACTAATTTGCCAACACCAATTGAAGCAAATTCAAGACCACTTACTGTTTAATAAATACAATTGAATAGAATATGAATATATGAGAAGAGCTAAGATTGTTGCCACCCTTGGTCCTTCCACTGATGATATTGAAGTCGTTAAAAAATTAATTAATTCTGGTTTAAATGTTGCAAGATTAAATATGTCTCATGGTGATCATCAAGATCACAAAAGACGATTAGATCTTGTCAGAAGTGCATCAAAAGAATTAGGCAAAGAAATCGCAGTTTTAGCTGATTTACAAGGACCTAAAATCAGAGTAGGTACTTTTGGAAATGGTCCTGTTTCGTTAATTAATGGCCAGAAATTTACGATTACCACAGACGAATACTCCGGAGATAAAGAAAAAGTATCCACAACTTATAAAGGTCTTTGTCAAGATGTTAAAAAAGGTGATGCGTTACTAATAGATGATGGAAAAATACGACTCGAAGCTCTTGAAATTAAAGGTAATGAAGTAATCACCAAAGTTGTTGAAGGTGGAACTATCTCTAATAACAAGGGCATCAATTTACCTGGTGTTTCAGTTAATGTTCCAGCACTTTCTGAAAAAGATGAAAAAGATCTTATTTGGGCGCTTGAAAATGGATGCGACTTAATTGCTTTGTCGTTTGTAAGAAATTCAAAAGATATCGAAGATGTTCACAAAATTATGGATAAATCTGGCAGAAGAATCCCAGTGGTTGCAAAGATCGAAAAGCCACAAGCAGTTTCTAATTTAGAACAAATTTTGCAATCCTTTGATGCAATCATGATTGCACGTGGAGATCTGGGAGTGGAATTGCCACTTGAGCAAGTGCCTCTAGTTCAAAAGAATGCAATTCAACTTGCAAGACAAGTTGGCAAACCAGTAATTGTTGCAACTCAAATGCTTGAGTCAATGATTTCTGCTTCAAGACCTACAAGAGCTGAAGCAAGTGATGTGGCAAATGCGGTTTTAGATGGGGCAGATGCCTTAATGCTAAGTGGAGAAACAAGTGTTGGAGAAAATCCTGTATTGGTTGTTGAAACGATGGTAAAAATTATTGAACATGTTGAGGAAGAGGCCTTAGAACAACTTCCAAAATTAGAAATTGAATCAAAAGGAAGCACCGGAAGAGCTTTAACTACAGCGGCTGTAGCGGTTGGAAAAGCAATAAATGCAAAATACTTAATTGGATTTACAGAGACTGGTCGAAGTGTTCGCTTAATGGCTCGCCATAGATCAACTACTCCAATTCTTGCTTTTACTACCGAGCAGTCTGTGCAGCGCCAACTTTCATTAATTTGGGGATGCCAAGTTTTTCATGCAGATACTGTTAAACACACTGATGAAATGGTTTCACAAGTTGATCGGTATTTAACTGAAAACGATTTTGCAAAATATGGTGAATTAGTTGTAGTTGTTGCAGGTGTGCCACCTGGAGTTCCTGGAACTACAAATGGCATGCGTGTTCACAAAGTCGGAACTGGTGCAGACGAAAGTTAAAAACCTCTGCTAACCTAATCAGAAGTAAGGCATCCTTTAAGACCGTCCCGTGAGGCGGAGAAGGAGGTCGAGAAGCACAATGAGTGCAAATTCTCGTCATCTTGAACGTGTAGTTCTGGAATCATCCGATATTTCTCGAGCACTTTCTCGTATAGCTCATGAAATTCTTGAACATAACAAAGGTTCACAAAATATTGTGATCTTAGGAATTCCCTCTAGAGGAGTTCCCTTAGCTAATCGAATAGTTAATAAAATTAATGAATTTGAAAAATCTAATATAAAAGCAGGTTCTCTTGATATCACAATGTATCGAGACGATTTAAGGCTCAGACCTCCCAGAGCATTAGCTCAAACTTTAATTCCTGAAGATGGAATAGATAACAAAGTTGTCATTTTAGTTGACGATGTTTTATTTTCAGGTCGAACTATAAGAGCTGCATTAGATGCAATAAACGACATTGGCAGACCTTCAAGAGTGCAAGTAGCAGTTTTGGTAGATCGTGGTCATCGAGATTTACCGATTAGAGCAGATTATGTTGGAAAAAATATTCCAACTTCAATAAATGAGCAAGTAAGAGTATTTCTAAATGAACTTGATGATAATCAAGAAAAAGTCACAATCTTGAATGAAGAATCATTATGAATAAACACCTTGTTTCAATTAACGATTTGACAAAAGAAGATGCAATTTTAACTCTTGATACTGCAAAAGAATTAGCGCAAGTTTCTGATCGACCAGTGAAAAAGCTACCAACTTTGAGGGGTAGAACTATTGTCAATTTATTTTTTGAAGATAGCACTAGAACTAGGATTTCATTTGAAGCTGCAGCAAAAAGATTAAGTGCAGATGTAATTAATTTCAGTGCTAAAGGTTCAAGTGTTTCAAAGGGTGAAAGCCTTAAAGATACCGCGCAAACATTGCAATCAATGGGTGCAGATGCTGTGGTTATACGCCATCCAGCCTCAGGTGCACCTAATTTACTTGCCTCAAGAAATTGGATCAATGCTGTAGTAATTAATGCAGGTGATGGAACTCATGAACATCCCACTCAAGCATTACTTGATTCTTACACAATTAGAAAACATTTAAAGAATAATCAAGGTGATTTGTCAGGTTTAAGAATTGCCATAGTTGGTGATATTTTGCACAGCAGAGTAGCAAGAAGTAACGCCTTATTGATTAAGAAATTAGGTGCTACTCCTGTTTTAGTTGCACCACCAACTCTTATGCCTAAAGGTATAAATGAGTGGCAATGCGAATTCTCATTCAACTTAGATGAAGTCATTGAAAATGTTGACGCAGTAATGATGTTAAGAGTTCAACAAGAAAGAATGACAGCTGCATATTTTCCAACAGCAAGAGAGTACTCAAGAAATTATGGTCTAAATTCTTCAAGATTACAAAGAATGAAAAAAAATGCTTTAGTTTTACATCCTGGGCCAATGAATAGAGGAATGGAAATTACTGCTGAAGTAGCAGACAGCACTAATTCTGTGGTTATTGAACAAGTAGCAAATGGGGTTAGTGTCAGAATGGCTGTCCTTTATTTACTTCTTGGTGGATCTCAAAGTGAAACAGAAAGTAGCAATCAATGATTTTGTTAAAAAATGTGAACATTAAAGGTCAAGGAAATCATGATGTTTTGATCGAAGGTCAAAGAATAAAACAAATATCTGATCCAAATACAATTCAAATAGCTGATGCTCAAATAGTTGATTTAACAGGAAAAATATTACTTCCAGGTTTGGTTGATTTACATACACATTTAAGAGAACCAGGTAGAGAAGATTCTGAAACAATTGAAACTGGAAGTAAAGCAGCTGCTGCAGGTGGATTCACCGCAGTTCATGCAATGGCAAATACATTGCCAGTTGCAGATACAGCAGGTGTTGTGGAACAAGTGTGGAATTTAGGTCAACGAATTGGTTTAGTTGATGTAATTCCGATTGGGGCTGTAACAGTTGGATTGAATGGAGAACAATTAGCTGAACTTTCTGCAATGTCTCAGTCAAGAGCAAATGTAAAAATTTTTAGTGACGATGGCAAATGCGTACACGATCCAGTTTTGATGCGCAGAGCACTTGAATATGTAAAAGCGTTTGATGGAGTTATAGCTCAGCACGCTCAAGAGCCAAGACTTACCCAAAACTCTCAAATGAATGAATCATTACTTTCAGGTCAATTAGGTTTAGTTGGTTGGCCAGCGGTAGCTGAAGAATCAATTGTGGCAAGAGATGTTTTATTAGCTGAACACGTTGATTCCAAATTACATATTTGTCATGCATCAACCTCTGGAACAGTTGAGATTTTAAAGTGGGCAAAACAAAGAGGCATAAAAGTAACAGCAGAAGTTACTCCGCATCATTTGCTTTTAACCGAGGAATCTTGTCGCCAATATGACGCACGTTTTAAAGTTAATCCTCCATTAAGAAGTAATGAAGATTTAATTTCATTACAAGAAGCATTAGCAAGTGGCGTGATTGATGTGGTTGCAACTGATCATGCTCCTCATCCTGCAGAGGATAAAGAAGGAGAATGGAACCAAGCAGCATTTGGTATGACTGGATTAGAAACAGCTCTTGCAGTTGTTGCAACTGTGATGTTGAAAGATAAAAAAATGTCTTGGGCAGATATTGCCAGAGTGATGAGCGAAACTCCAGCAAAAATAGCTCAATTATCAGATCATGGACGTCCAATTAAAGAAAACGAAATTGCTAATCTTTGTGTGGTAGATCCCGAGTTTGAATGGATTGTTGATGAAAATCAAACTTATTCATTGAGTAAAAATAATCCATATGTTGGTTTAAAGCTCATAAGTAAAGTAATTCACACGATTCATAAAGGTAAATTTACATATAAAAGCGGTGAAATAGTTTTATGAATTTTTCATCTGCATTACTGGTTCTTGAAGATGGATCTATTTTTAAAGGTAGAGCATTTGGAGCAACAGGTGAAACTTTTGGAGAAGCGGTTTTTACAACTGGAATGACTGGATATCAAGAAACTTTGACTGATCCTTCTTATTTTCAACAAATAGTTATTCAAACAGCGCCTCATATTGGAAATACTGGAATAAACGACGAAGATGATGAATCAAGAAAAATTTGGGTCTCAGGATATGTCGTAAGAGATCCTGCAAGGATTCCTTCAAATTGGAGATCAAAAAGATCTTTAGAAGATGAATTAAAAAAACAAAATATTATTTCTATTGCCGGTATTGACACCCGGGCTCTCACAAGACACTTAAGAGATAAAGGTGCCATGAGGGCAGGTATATTTTCTGACAAAATTTCCGGAAAAAACCCAGATTATTTTTTGAAAAAAGTTTTAGCTTCACCACAAATGAAGGGTGCAGACTTATGTGGAGCAGTCACAACTTTAAAACCATTTAAAGTAAAAGCTAAAGGTGATAAAAAATTTAGAGTAGCTGCACTTGATTTAGGTATCAAAAATGGAATTCTTGATCGCTTAACTACAAGAGGAATTGAACTTGATGTTTTACCCGTTACATCAAGTTTTGATGAAATTATTAAAAACGACGTTGATGGTGTTTTTTTAAGTAATGGCCCAGGAGATCCAGCTACTGCTAATCATGCCATTGACTTGACTAGAAGAATTTTAAAAGAAAATATTCCACTTTTTGGAATTTGTTTTGGAAATCAAATACTTGGACGCGCAGTAGGTTTTGAAACATATAAATTGATATTTGGACATCGTGGAATTAATCAACCAGTTATGGATTTAACTACCAGAAAAGTTGAAATAACTACTCATAATCATGGTTTTGCAGTTAAAGCACCAATTGATAAAGATACAGAAACAGAGTTTGGTCGTGTCATGGTAAGTCATGTTTGTTTAAATGACAATGTTGTTGAAGGTTTAGCTTTAAAAGATAGAAAAGCTTTTAGTGTGCAATACCACCCAGAGGCAGCTGCAGGTCCTCACGATGCAGATTACCTGTTTGATCGCTTCACAG
The DNA here is from genome assembly GCA_041170365.1 of Actinomycetota bacterium. Taxonomy (GTDB): domain Bacteria; phylum Actinomycetota; class Actinomycetes; order S36-B12; family UBA5976; genus ATZT02. The sequence continues at coordinate 1,729 of JBEAYY010000003.1, read as the reverse complement.
AATTAATGAGTAAAAAATAATGCCAAAAAGAAAAGATATTAATTCTGTTTTAGTAATAGGTTCAGGCCCTATTGTTATTGGACAAGCTTGCGAGTTTGATTATTCAGGCACTCAAGCTTGTCGTGTATTAAAGGCTGAAGGAATTCGAGTCATCCTTCTTAATAGCAATCCTGCAACAATCATGACTGATCCTGAATTTGCAGATGCGACATATGTAGAACCAATTACAACCGAAATACTTGAAAAAATAATACAAATAGAAAAACCAGATGCAATTTTGCCAACTCTTGGAGGACAAACTGCTTTAAATGCAGCCATGGCTTTACATAAAGAAGGAATTCTTGAAAAATACAAAGTCGAATTAATTGGTGCCAAAGTTGATGCTATTGAAAGAGGTGAAAATAGAGAAAAATTCAAAACTATAGTTTCAAAAATTGGTGGCAACTCAGCCAAAAGTGAAATTTGTCATTCTCTTGAAGAATGCATTGATTCGGCACAAAAACTTGGTTACCCATTAGTTGTTAGACCTTCTTTTACGATGGGTGGCGCAGGATCAGGCATTGCATATAACGAAGAAGACCTAATTAAATTTGTAGCAACAGGTTTGCAAGCATCACCAACAAGCGAAGTTTTGTTAGAGGAAAGCATTATCGGGTGGAAAGAATTTGAACTTGAATTAATGAGAGATCATCACGATAACGTGGTGATTATTTGTTCCATTGAAAATTTTGACCCAATGGGTGTTCACACTGGTGATTCAATAACGGTTGCTCCAGCGATGACATTGACAGATCGTGAATATCAACACATGCGAGATATTGCGATTGCAGTAATTAGAGAAGTTGGCGTAGACACCGGTGGTTGCAATATTCAATTTGCCATAAATCCAATTGATGGACGAATGATCGTTATTGAGATGAATCCTCGTGTTTCAAGATCTTCTGCTCTTGCTTCCAAAGCTACAGGTTTTCCTATCGCAAAGATTGCTGCAAAATTAGCAATCGGTTACACCCTTGATGAAATTCCAAATGACATTACGAAAGAAACTCCTGCTTCATTTGAACCAACGCTTGACTACGTTGTTGTGAAAGTTCCAAGATTTGCTTTTGAGAAATTTCCAGGAGCAGATACAAAATTAACCACTCACATGAAGAGCGTGGGTGAAGCCATGGCGATTGGACGAAATTTCTGCGAAGCACTACAAAAATCTTTGAGAAGTCTTGAGAAAAAAGATGCCCAATTTGAATTTTCACCTGTTAATGAATCAAAACAAGAATTAATAGATAAATGTAAATATCCAACAGATGGAAGAATTAATTCAATTCAAAGATCACTTTTAGCTGGAATTTCAGTCGATGATGTTTATGAAGCAAGTTCAATTGATCCATGGTTTTTAGATCAAATTATGTTAATAAATGAAATTGCCAACGATATTCGAAACGCAAAAGATTTAGATTACGATTTATTGAAATATGCAAAATCTCATGGATTTTCTGATCAACAAATTGCTCAGTTAAGAAAATCAACTGAGGATGAGATAAGAAATTTAAGACACGAGTTAAATTTAAGACCTGTTTACAAGACAGTTGATACTTGTGCTGCAGAATTTGAAGCTAAAACTCCTTATCATTATTCAAGTTATGACCAAGAATCCGAAGTTGCAAAATCAAATAAAAATAAAGTCATAATTTTAGGTTCAGGTCCAAATAGAATTGGTCAAGGAATTGAA
>JBEAYY010000002.1:0-56047 GCA_041170365.1 Actinomycetota bacterium | reverse complement strand
CTGCCATGAAAGGTAACATCACGGTATAACCAAATATAGAACCAAGTGAATTAAAAAATACTGAAGTTGTATTTGGATTTTCAAGATTTCCTACTGAGGCAAATAAAGTAAATGGTGTGGCAACCACAATTGATAAAGCCTGACTAGCGATAACCCCAACTAATCCAATTCCAAAAACTCTTAGCATCATAGATTTTGATAAGGCAAATGATCTCTTTAATGAAATTAAAACTTTAGAATCTTCTAAAATCAAAGTAGGTACGCAAACATAAAGTGCTGTCCATAAATAGATTGCTCCAAATAATCCAATTCCTAACCCTGTAAATGTGATGAATAAACCAAAACTTCCAGGAATACTTGCACCAAGTCCTATACCTATAGCAAAACCTAAAACTAAAGAAGTTATCGGAAGAATCACACCTAACAAAGAAATCATAAACACTCTAAATAACTGAGGTTTAGATTTTTGCCATGCTTCATTGGCATTAATTTTTCTGCCCGTAATTGCATTTCCAATGACGTGAGTAAAAAGTGTTGTAGAAATGAGCTGCACAAAGAATAAAACAACTGCAGCAAATGCTGCTGCTTGAATACTAGGAATCAAAGCATTTAGTAATTCTTGTAATTGTTCTTGTGAGAAAGTTCCAGTAGGTTCTGGAAGTTCAGGAGAGCTTAAATCGCCACCACCTCTGATAATTAAGGCAGAAACAAATAAAGAACTTAATTCAATTACAAAAGCTGCAAATAAACCAATACCAAGCATTGTCTTTGGCATACGTCTTAATGAATTAAGTGCACCACCAAGCATTTCATTCAGGCTTAGTTGCGTTAAAGGAATCAAATTTTGGCTGGGACCTTGAGTCATTTCTACCTCCAATTTGATTTTGTCATAAGACAGGTGAAAGCATTGCATCATGGCTCGAGTTCTTGTAGTTGATGACGACCAAGCGCTTTCTGAAATGCTGGGAATAGTTTTACGAGCAGAAGGTTACGAGCCATCTTTTTGTGATGATGGGGCAAAAGCTTTTTCAATATTTAAGGAATCAAAACCAGATTTAGTTTTATTAGATTTAATGCTTCCAGGATTAGATGGAATTGAAGTCTGCAAACAAATTCGAGATGAATCTGTTGTTCCTATAGTCATGCTAACTGCTCGAGGAGACACTTTAGATGTGGTTCAAGGACTTGAATCAGGGGCAGATGATTACATTATTAAACCTTTCAAACCGAAAGAGTTGATTGCAAGAATTAAAGCCAGATTAAGAAAAGAAGATTACAAATCTGAAACTTTAACTTTAGGCGATTTAAATATAGATGTATTAGGACATAGCGTTAAAAGAAATGGTAAAACAATTATTTTGACGCCATTAGAATTTGATTTATTAGTTGCTTTAGCAAGAAAGCCTTGGCAAGTTTATACGCGAGAACAATTATTGACTGAAGTTTGGCATTATCGAAATCCAGCAGACACAAGATTAGTCAATGTTCATGTACAGCGTTTGAGAGCAAAAGTTGAAGAAGATCCAGAAAATCCAAAAATTGTTATGACAGTTAGAGGCGTTGGGTACAAGGCAGGTCCGTGAGTTTTTTTCGCAACCTTAGAAGTTTGTGGAATAGATCTTTAAGTATAAGAATTATTTCCACAACTTTTTTAATGTCATCTATTTTGATAACAATTATTGGATTAGCTTTAATAAATAGAGTAAGTACTGGAATTCTTTCGGCTAAAGAAACAGCATCAATCACAGAGGCAAACTCAGCAATTAAAGATGCCCAAAGAGTAATTACTGCAACTGATACTGGAGCAAGTAGTTTAACAATTACATCAATTGTTGATACTGCAGTAAATGCTCTTGCTGATAGGGCAGGGCAATCTGGTTTATACGATGTTTTATTTTTAACTTCACCCGAATTATCAAGCTTTGGCTTTCCTGAGCGAGGGACTAATTTAGTTGCAGTAACAAGTGTGAGTGATGAATTAAAATCGCAAGTTCAAAATTCAAATAATTTACTTTGGTCCTATACCCGAATTAACTATTTAGATGGTCGAAATGTGCCTGGTTTAGTAATTGGAGCACCAATTGAAATACGAAATTTTGGAACATATTTGCTATTTCTTCTATTTCCTCTACAGCAAGAAGAAGAAACAATTAATATCATTCAATCTTCTGTTTTAGCGACTGGAATATTTCTTGTTATTGGTTTATTGATTTTAGTTTGGTATTTAACAAAATCAGTTTTATCACCTGTTAGAAAAACAGCAAATGCGGCAGAAAGACTGAGATTAGGACTACTTAATGAAAGAGTTCCAGTAAGCGGAGAAGACGATTTAGCAAAATTAGCCGGATCATTTAATTCAATGGCTGCATCTATTCAAGAACAAATCACTCAGCTTGAACAAATGTCTCGTATGCAAAGAAGATTTGTTTCAGATGTTTCTCATGAACTTAGAACTCCATTAACGACAGTAAGAATGGCAGCAGATGTCTTGTATGAAGCAAGAGATCAATATCAGGGAGAAACTGCTAGGGCTGCAGAATTACTAAGTACTCAAATAGAGCGATTTGAAATATTACTTGCGCAATTATTAGAGATAAGTAGATTTGATGCTGGTGCAGCTGAATTAACTTTGAAAAAAACTGACATTAAACAACTTATTGAAAAAACTGCAGATTCATTATCTAATCTGTTAATAAGTCAAGAAACTCCAGTGATTATTACAGGAGATGCACCAGAAATTGATTTAGATCCAAGAAGGGTTGAAAGAATTTTAAGAAATCTAATTTCAAATGCTTCTGAGTATGGTCAAGGTAACCCTATTGAAATTGAAATTGGCAGTGATGAAGATGCAATTGCTGTTGTTGTAAAAGATAAAGGACCTGGATTAAAACCAGGAGAATCATCTCTTGTATTCAATAGATTTTGGCGAGCAGATCCTGCACGAAATAGAAAAACTGGTGGTACCGGACTTGGCTTAGCAATTGCATTAGAAGATGCAAGATTGCATTCTGGTTGGTTGGATGCTTGGGGTTCGCCTGGCTTGGGAAGTATGTTTCGTTTAACTTTGCCAAGAGTTGCCCATAAAACTGTTACAAAATCACCTTTGCCAATCGGATTAGGTGATGATGCAAGTGTTGAATTAGATAATTCTTTGAACATCGAATTAATTAACTCAGGTAAAAGTTCCTAACAAATGTTGAATAAGTTTTTTTTAATCTCTTTGAGTTTATTAATTTCTGCTTGCGGCAATATTCCAACGTCTAGCTCAGTGAACATTGGGCCAGAGTTTGGTTCAAATGATCAAAATTCAATAATTCGAGTTATCGCAAGTAGACCTCAACCTGGAATGAGTCAAGAGCAAATTATTACTGGCTTTTTGAATGCATCTGCTTCAAGTGATAACGATTTTGCAATAGCAAGAGAGTATTTGGTTCCGAGTAAAAAAAATTCATGGAATCCAACAAAATCGATCGAGGTGTATGAGGGTCAAGGCCAATTTGAATTTATAAATGAAAATCAAATCGACTTCTCTGCAGCACTTCACTCTCAAGTTAATGAAACTTCTAGAATAGTTTTTGCTAACCCTGAAGATCAATTATTAAAAACTTTTAAATTGGAGAAAGTTGATGATCAGTGGCGAATAAATATCGATTTTGATGGCTTAGTTATATCAAAAACTGATTTAGATAGAAGTTTTTCTTTTTATCCTCTGTGGTTTGTTGATCCAACTAAGACTTTTTTGGTGCCTGAATCAGTTATTTTACCCAAAGCAATCACAGCAAATGCCACAAGATTGATGCAATTACTTTTGCTAGGGCCTAGTGAACAAATTAATAACACAGTAATAACAGCTTTTCCAAAAGGGAGCTCCCTTTCAATTGATTCAGTACCAATCACCAATGGAGTCGCAAGTGTTTCATTAAATGAAACAGTCCTTAAGGCGGCAAGTTTAGAAAGACAATTATTAGCTTCCCAAATTGTTAAAACCTTAACAAGAATTCCTGAAGTCAAATCAATTCAAATAAAAGTAGGGACACAAAATTTAAGCATTTTAAATGCACCTCTTAATCAGACAGCTTCGACTTGGGATAAATTTTATTCGGACTCGAATTACAGCAATGTTGCTTATTTTATTTCAGAAAATAAATTATGGAAAAATAACGCAGAAACAAAATCATTAACTGGAAAAACAGAAATAGATTCAAAACTCTGGTCATATGGAACTTCGAATCGATCTGAAAATCTATATGCACTAGTAGATGAGACCAAAACAAATTTAATAATAAATAGTTACTCGCCAGAATTTAAAGAAACTATATTTAGTTCTTCAAATATTGGTAATCCGAAAATAGATGTTTTGGATACAATATGGGTTACTTTAAATAATCAAGTTTCAGTCTTTTCAAGTGATAAAAAACTGAATTTAATTGCACAAAATTTTGCGATTGAAGATATAGCTGAAATTATTCCAGCTCCTGATGCATCACGGGTGTTATTGATTATCAGATCTGTTTATGGAACAGAACTAAGATTGGCTAATGTCATAAGAAATCCTGACACAATAGTTTTGACCAATATTAGAAAAATAATGCGTGATGGCTTTTCAATCACAAAAGCAGTTTGGCAAGATGAAACAAATATTTTGTATTTAGATTCTGGGTCTCAACCTGTGAATGTTTACAGTTTAGATATTTCCACTGGTGCCTCAAGAAATATCTATTCAATTAATGGAGCACAAGATATAGCCAGTAGATCTGGACAAGTCACAATGCTTGAAATTAACGATGGAACAATTTTGCAAAGAATTACTGGTGAGTGGAAAGTTATTTCTAATTCCCAAAGCCCTAATTATCCAAATTAGTGATCCACAACTCTTGATTGATAACAATTTAAGAGATTGAGAATTTCTGATAAAAAATAAGTTTTATGTTAAATTTATGAAATTTTTTGCATCACTATTATTTGAAAAGTATTGTCAGTACTGTGGGGCAGTTGGCGAATTAATATGTTTTATTTGCTTAAAAAAAATTGTTAACAACTATTCTATTCGAAAACTTAATGATAAAAAAATAATATATTTCTTTAAAAATGATCCAAAAATTATTGAGTTAATAGTTTCATATAAGGATAAAAATATCTATTCTCTTGGATCACTTTTAAGTTTCATCATCTTTGCAGGCCTTGAAATCTTGAGCCAAAATGATACGTATGCAGTTGTTAATGTCCCAACAAGTCCACTTAATATTAAAAAAAGAGGCTCAGATCCCATTTCGCAAATGACACAGCAGGCATGTTTGTTAAATAAAAAGAAATATCATTTCAAAGAAAATTTAATAAAAAATGTTCAAAATAGGAAAGATCAAGTTGGATTAAGCTTTGAGGATAGAAAGTTAAATATAGCTAATTCTTTTAAAGTCTCTAAGAAAGAAAAAAGACCTATTTTTGTTATTGATGATTTAATAACTACCGGAGCCAGTATTTCTGAATCAATCAAATCGTTAGAGGCAAAAGGAAATACAGTTCAAGGATGCGTTGTGATTGCCTGTAATTAATTTGTGAGTAAATACTGCAAATGTAGGACTAGCGCTCGCACAAAAGTAACAATTGCGTAACATATATACATAACGTGTTAATACCTGAGAAAAATTAAAGGAATTTATTAAGTGGTTTTAGTTCTGGATAAATTGCTTCGCGCAGGCGAAGGAAAAATTTTAAAAAAATTAGAAAACTATGCAAAACAAATAAATCTGTTAGAACCAGAGTTTAAGAATTTAACTGATGAACAATTAAAGAATTTAACTGCTAGCTACAAACAAAGAGTGAAAAATGGAGAATCTTTAGATGATTTATTACCAGAGGCTTTTGCGACCGTAAGAGAAGCAGCAATAAGAACTATTGGCCAAAGACATTATGACGTTCAATTGATGGGCGGAGCAGCACTTCATTTAGGAAATATTGCTGAAATGAAAACTGGTGAAGGTAAAACTTTAGTTTCAACTCTTCCGGTTTATTTAAATGCTTTAAGCGATAAAGGTGTTCACGTAGTAACAGTAAATGATTATCTTGCTCATCGTGATGCTGAATGGATGGGAAGAATACATAGATTCTTAGGTTTAACTGTAGGAACTATAAGTCCAAATATGGATATGACTGAAAGAAAAAATGCATATTTGTGTGACATTACTTATGGAACAAACAATGAATTTGGTTTTGATTATTTAAGAGACAACATGGCTTGGTCACCAAATGATCGAGTTCAAAGAGGTTATAACTTTGCTGTTGTTGACGAAGTTGACTCAATTCTCATTGATGAAGCAAGAACTCCTCTAATAATTTCTGGACCTGCAGATGGAACTAGTACTCATTACAAAGATTTCGCACGTATTGCAAATTCACTTCAACCAAGTACTGATTACGAAGTTGATATAAAGAAGCGAACCGTTGGAGTTTTAGAAGTTGGTATTGAAAAAGTAGAAAAAATGCTCAATATCGATAATTTATATGAATCAGTCAACACACCATTGATTGGATTTTTAAACAACGCGTTGAAAGCAAAAGAATTATTTAAAAAAGATAAAGATTATGTGATTATGAATGGTGAAGTATTAATTGTTGATGAGCACACTGGACGTATCTTGCAAGGTAGAAGGTACAACGAGGGCATGCATCAAGCCATTGAAGCAAAAGAAAATGTTGAAATTAAGCAAGAAAATCAAACTTTGGCAACAATTACTTTGCAAAATTATTTCCGTATGTATAGAAGGCTTTCCGGCATGACAGGTACTGCGATGACCGAAGCTGCTGAATTCGACAAGATTTATAAATTGGGAGTTGTTCCAATTCCTACAAATAAAAAAATGATTCGGTTAGATAATTCTGATTTAATTTATAGAACCGAAGAAGCCAAATTTAATGCAGTAGTTGAAGACATAGCTACACGTTATGAAAAAGGTCAACCAATTCTTATTGGTACAACAAGTGTTGAAAGAAGTGAATATTTAAGTGGTTTATTAAAAAGAAGAGGCATTCCGCATGAAGTTTTGAATGCAAAAAATCATGCACGAGAAGCATCAATTGTTGCTCAAGCTGGACGAAAAGGAGCTGTAACTGTTGCGACTAACATGGCCGGTCGTGGTACCGACATCATGCTAGGTGGAAATCCTGAATTTTTAGCAAATGCTGCTTTAATTCAAAAAGGTTTAGATCCAGAAGAAAATTTAGAGCAATACAATCACGCATACTTAGAAGAATTAAAAAATACAACTTTACAAGTTGCAAATGAACACGACGAAGTGGCAAATTTAGGTGGTCTTTATGTATTAGGTACAGAAAGACATGAATCAAGACGAATCGACAATCAATTAAGAGGTCGCTCCGGTCGTCAAGGAGATCCAGGGGAGTCAAGATTTTATTTATCTTTGCAAGACGAATTAATGCGTAGATTTAAAGGTGAATTAGTTGATGCTTTCTTAAGAAGATTTAATGTGCCAGACGATGTACCAATTGAAGCAAAAATGGTCACCAATGCAATTAGAAATGCCCAAACGCAAGTTGAACAACAAAACTTCGAAATAAGAAAAAATGTGTTGAAATATGACGAAGTTTTGAATAAACAACGACAAGTAATTTATGAAGAAAGAAGACAAGTTTTAGAGGGTGAAGATTTATCTCCTCAAATTAAAGAATTTATTGAAGAAACCATCAGAGCCTATGTTCTTGCAGCAACTAGTGAAGGTTACCCAGAACAGTGGGATTTAGACCAATTATTAAATGCTTTAAGAAATCTTTACCCAGTTGCAGTATCAATTGAAGCACTAAAACAACAAAATGGTGGATCAATTGACCAAGAAATTCTTTTAGAAGCGTTCCTAAAAGATGTTAATCAAGCCTATGAAACTAGAGAAGCACTTTTGACTTCAAAAGTAATGAGAGAACTTGAAAGACAAGTTGTGTTGAGTGTTTTAGATCGTAAATGGCGTGAACATCTTTATGAAATGGATTATTTACAAGAAGGTATCGGTTTAAGAGCTATGGGTCAAAGAGATCCATTAGTTGAGTATCAAAAAGAAGGTTACGATTTATTTGTTGCCATGATGGATGCAATAAAAGAGCAAGTTGTTGGTTTTGTATTTAACGCCCAAGTTCAAGTGCAAGAAAATCAACAAGACATAGAGGCAAAAGGTTTCACAAAAGTTGAAAAGCAAAATCTTTCTTATTCAGCGCCAACACTTGATAGCTCAGAAAATGTTAAAACGGTTACTCAAACGAAAGTGTCAGAAGTTGGCAGAAATGAACCATGTCCATGTGGATCAGGTAAAAAATATAAGCGTTGTCATGGTGCTAGCGGAAATTAATTCAAGCAACTAGAAGTTCTGTACAGCGCCATCTATCTTCTTCTGCCTCAAGTCTGATTCCCATTCCTCTCCCACGTTTTCCTTTTTGAATGACAGCGATAGCTTCAACAACATTTTCACTTGTTTGATCAATATGAACACTTCTAATTAATGGTCTAATTCGTTGTTTACTTTTGTTGTCTCTTTGCTTAATGTTTTTATCTATTTCTAAATAAACATCAAATGATACCCAGCGCATTAATTGAAAAATTGGCCTTTCACCGATTAAGACTTCAGCAATTCCTGTTACAAGCTGTTTTGTCCAAGCTTTAGGTTCTGGTAGACCATTAGAACTTAATCTATTTTGATTTAAATTTATTACTGAATCAATCTGCTCATAATTTAATTCTTCTTGTATCCATTCATTAATCTTTAAAATCTCAGGCTTAATACTTATAAGAAGTGTTGAATCAGGTGTTTGAGTTAATGGAATTATTTTCATATTCTCTCCCTTTTATGTGAGTAAGTAGAATGAATTATTTTTGATTTAAAGTCAATAAGAAATCAAAAATAGTGTGGGCTAAATTTGCCCCAAATTTATAGACGGTAGTTTAAATTTCAGTTTAAATACATTAATGAATTATAAGTACCTAAAAGATCTTGAAAGAAATCTAGAGATTCAAGCGCACTCATATCTATTACAAAAAGAGGACGTTCTATTTGAGTCACAAACCAGAACTGAATTAAATCAAGTCTGTTTAGTCAATCGATTAAAGCCTCATATAGGTCAGATCAAAAAATTTTATCTGGCAGATATGAATTTTTATGCAAAAATTTTAGAAGTTTGCACAGATCATATTGTTGTAGAAGAAAGTAATTTCAATTACTTAATAAAAATAAATCAAATATTGGGTGTGAATCACTTGGATCTAATAAATTCAAAATTAACAAAATTTGAAGAAAAGTGGAATTTCAAATCAAATTTAAGAGAATTAATGATAGAAAAAAAATCTGTGAATATTAGAACAGTAAATCAAAAGCATTTTACAGGTAAATTGAGTAATTTTTTTAGTGATCATATTGATCTTTCAACAAATAGTGAAATACTAACTTTACAGATTGATGCTATTCAATGGGTAAAATATAGAAGTGAATAGATAATTTTTTAAATGAAAAAATCTTTAAGATTAAAATCAAATAATTATCGAATTGTTTATATTTTTGCAGCCTTAACTATTTTTGTCTTTACAGTTTCAGCATTATATTTATCTACTGAGAAAGCTAAAAAGCGAGAGAATTTTTGGGTTGCCACAAAATCCATTCCTCTAGGACAATTGATAAAAGAATCAGATGTTGAACTTCAGCCGTTTGACCTAGCAAATATTGCTAGTCAGTATCTTTTAGAAGAACAAAGCCCCATAGGACTATTTGCAAAACAAATTGTCAATAAGAATGAACTAATTTCTCAAATTACTGTTAGTAAAAGAACAAATTACAGAAATGTTTCACTAAAGATTCCTAATGGACATCTGCCTCCAAATCTAAAAGAAAATGACGAGGTTGATGTTTGGTTTAGCGATCCATTAACAAATACTTCAACACTTTTGATCCCAAAAATTTCAATAGTTTGGGTAGATGAGTTAAACACTAATTTTGGTGGAGTTTCAACTGTTGTTGTCGCCATTCCACAAGACATGGTTGCAACATTAATCAAATCATCACGAACAGAAGGATTGGATCTGGTGCAAATTGAAAACTGAAATCATTTTAGGTTTAAATGACCAAGCATGGCAATTAGAGTTAATATCTAATTTAAATGAACAAAGTAACTTAGTAATTAAAAGACGTTGCGTAGATGCAGTGGATTTAATTTCGAGTATTCAAACAAAAAAAGCATTAACTGTAATAATTACAGCTGATTTTTCATTGTTAAATCTAGAAACAATAAAACATATTAATCAAAATGAGCATAAAGTTATTGGTGTTTATCTATCGGATGATTTAGACCAATTTGAAAAATTAAAGAATCTTGGTATCAAATTTACACAAAGTATAAATTTTAAGGACGTAGAGTCATCGGCATTGCAGTTACTTAATTTAATTGAATCTAAAGAACAAAAATTTAATGTTGAAACCTCTATTCCAGGTTTAATTTCTGTTTGGGGAAATCATGGCGCTCCTGGTAGGACAACCATTGCTATCAACACCGCTTTTTGTTTAGCTAGCGCAGATCAACCAACTCTATTAGTCGATTTAGATGCAATTGCGCCCTCAGTTGCTTCAAGTTTAAGTTTAGTAAGTGAAATTCCAGGAATATCTTCAATTATTCATGATGCTATGTATGGAAAATTAAATAAACAAAACTTTGATAATAACATTTTTGAAGTTTCCAAAAATTTGCATGTTATAACAGGAATTTCTCATGCAAAAAGATGGCCAGAGTTAAGAACAACAGGTCTTTTAGAAGTTTTGAAATTTGCAAGTCAATATTACGCCAATATTATTTGTGATTTAAGTTCAGTTTTACCTGAGCAAATTGAAAAAGATAACTATGATCAAGGCATTTTTAAGAGATTTGATCACATTCCCAAGATTTTAGAATTATCCAACAAAATAGTTTATGTTATGCAAGCAAATCCACTTTCATTAATTAGGTGTAATGAAAATTTAGAATTACTTAAGGATTTCAGTTCAATTCAGCCACTGATAGTTTTAAACAAAGTCAATGAAGTGTATTTGGGAAAAAAATATGAAAGTGTTATAAATGATATTTTATTTCGTTGGACTTCTGAAGAAAGAATAATCAAAATTGATGAAGATATTGAACTTTTTGCTACATATTGGTTAAATGCAAAAGAAGTTATTAATAAAGATAATAAAAAAATAACAGCGTCCTTCAATGAATTAGCTCATTATTTAATCAATGAAAACTTCTTGCCAAAGAAAGGCGTAAGAAAACTTAAGACAGCAAGTTAGGCAGTAAGGTAGTTCTCATGTCTAATTCATTCATTAAGCCAAAAGCGTTAATTGTTGACTGGGGCGGAGTATTAACAAATGGTTTAGATCACATGCTTACTAATTGGACTAAACAGGAAAAAATTGATTTACAAACCTATTACAAAGTTTTTAATGATTGGCTTGGACCAGAAGCCGAAAAAGAATTAAGAATTAATCCAATACATGCCTTAGAAAAAGGGGAAATGAATGTACCTGATTTTGAAAAAGAATTGGCTCATGCACTGAAAACTTTAGGAAATATAGATGTTGAGCAAGAAGGTTTACTTTCCAGAATGTTTGATTTTTTTGAGCATGCTCCTGATATGAATGGTTTGGTTCATAGAGCAAAAAAGATGGGATTTAAAACCGCTCTACTCTCGAATTCTTGGGGAAACAATTACCCACGAGATGGCTGGGATGAAATGTTTGATGAAGTAATTATTTCTGGTGAAGTGGGTATGAGAAAACCAGATCCAGAAATTTTTCACCATACACTGAATTTATTAAAAGTTAATGCAGAAGAATCTGTATTCGTGGATGATCTTGTACACAATATTAAAGGTGCAAGTGATTTGGGCATGATTGGTGTTTTGCATATTGATTATGAAACGACAAAAGATGAATTAGAAAGTATCTTTAAAACTAAATTTGACTAATCTGCCAATTAATTAGAAGCGTTAAGTCTTTTTCAATTAATTTTTTCCAAAATTTAGAAACATACTCTTCGACAAAACTTCCCATCATAAAAACCTTTGATTTTATTTCTGAATCAACTTGAATTTTATTAGTGTCAGTTTTGTAAATTTCTACAAAAATACCTGACTGAATCTTAGGTATATTAATTGTGATTAATATTTTATCTTTTTCAGCCAAATTCCAAATCTCAATTACTTCAAAAGGATTTGACACCATGGCAGAGACATTGGCTGGAAGGTCAATTTCTAAAACTTTGTTAATTATCAAATTTGATAAAGCTTTTGATGAAATTTCATAATTGGATAATTTTAAGTCTTTGTTTCTTTGTATTTGGAATTCTTCATTTAAAATAATGGTTTTAAGTTCTTCTAAATTAAGTTCACTTTCAAAAAATTGTGTCAAAGTCAAAGCCATACAAATACTTTGCCAGATATAAGTGCTATGTTTTACTCCATGTCTGCATTTTTGGCTCTGATCTCTAGTTTGATGTGGGGAACAGCAGATTTTTTTGGTGGTTTTGTAAGTAAAAAGATTTCCGCTGTAAAAGTATTAGTTCTGTCTTATCCTGCAGGTTTCTTTTTCTTGTTAATTTATGCATTCATGTTGCCAGGAACACTTTCAAATCAAGCAATCTATTTAGGACTGATAGCGGGGTTAGTTGGAATACTTGCGATGGGCTTTTTGTATGTAGCACTTGCTATTGGACCAATGGGTGTAATGAGCCCAGTAACAGCAGCTGCTTCAACAATGATCCCAATAATTGCTGGAATATTTTTTGGAGAAAATTTAACATGGCTTGCCTGGATTGGAATTGGTCTTGCAATCATTTCTGTATTTTTAGTTAGCCTTGAAACTTCTCCGACTGGAAGCAAATTAATTGTCAGTGGTAAAGGTTTAGCGTTAGCAATTCTTTCTGGTTTATTAATTGGAACATTTCTTTCAATCGTGGGATTTTCATCTGAAGATAATGGAATGTGGACACTAGTTGTAGCCAGAGCAACTTCATCAGTATTAGTGATTATTTTCTTTTTTATAAAAATTAAAGAGAAACTTAAAACTGGATATGACTCAAAAATGTTATCTTTAGTTTTAATATCTGGTGCATTAGATGCAAGCGCTAATGCAGTTTTTGTTATTGCTGCATATCAAGGCACAGTTTCAATAAATGCAGTTATTGCTTCTTTGTATCCGGCAGCAACAGTTATTTTGGCAGCTGCATTCTTAGGAGAAAAATTGAGATTAATTCAATATCTAGGAATAAGTTTTGCATTTATAGCAGCAGGGATTTTATCCTTAGTTTAAATTCAGACATACCAAATTAGGTACTTAGTTTGTTTTACTAATTTAAATAATTCAAATCATCTTTTATTATTGATTAACTAAAGGTGGTTCTCTTGAGTTACCAAAGTCCGAATTTAGCGAGATCATTATTTCGGACTAAACCTGTGCCACATTCGAAACAAGACCGTATTCTTGGTGCATTAATGGGATCTGCCATTGGCGATGTAATGGGAAGTTGTTTACAAGGAAAAACTCAAGAAGAGATACTTAAACTCTATGGGGAAAAAGGGATTACAGCTCCTCCACATGATTCGTTAATTAGTCATAATTTTCAATTAGTTTTATTTGCAATTGATGCACTTATTTCAAGTGCCAGGCGGAATAAAAAGTTAAGTATTACCGATATTTCAAACTGTTTACTTCAGGCAAGAAATGAATGGATTGAAGTTGTTAAAAATCCCAAATTATTTTATGAGGACAAAGAAAATTCAAATAATATTTGCTCAAATTTTATGAAAAATCACCCACTTTGGAAAGTAAAAAGAAAGAATCAAAATTCGTTGATTAATTCTAAAGCCAATCATATAGTTCCATTAGCCATAGCGCTGTTTCTTTTTGCTAACGAAAGAACATCAAGAGAAGTTATAAAAGAACTAAATAAAAAATTAGGTTTTCCCGAGATAGATTTACAAGTTTCAAGTGTTTTAAATTTATTCGGTGAGCAAGTGGAAGCATCTAAAGAAGTGATTTTTCATGGTATGGAGGAAATAAGAATCAAAATAAATAATTCTAAAAATCCAGCACTCGATGGTTTGATAGGTGGATTTGAACAAGGTGCACACTATGGAATAAAAGGCTTTAAAAATCTTTGGTATTTAAGAATTGATGCAATAAATCTAATAGAACAAATGGGCTGGCAAGTTGGTAGATTTTTTGGAATTTAATTAGTTTGAATAAATAGATAAATTGCTGCAATTGCCGCAATGATAAGAATTATAAGTCTAAAAATAGAGGCATCTAGTTTTTGAGCAATCCTTCCACCAAGAATTCCACCGATGATCGAGCCCAGCGCAACAGATAGGGCAAATTTCCAAACAACTAAACCAGAGAGAATGAAAATAAAAGCTGCGACCGCATTACCCGCACCTGAACCAAGATTTTTTAAACCATTTGCTTGCTGAATGTTGGCTAATCCTGCTAATCCATAAATTGCTAAAAGTATTACTCCTGTTCCTGCTCCAAAGTAACCTACATAAATTCCTGAGACTATAAATCCTGGAATAACTAATTTGAGGGAAATATTTTTACTCTTTTGGGGAAATAATTTATATACAAATGGTTGAATAGCTACTAATAATCCAGCAGTACCGATTAAAAATGGCACAATAAATTCAAAATTCTTTTCAGGGAGTCGAAGTAATAGTAATGCTCCAAAAAAAGAAAATATGGGCATAAAAATTACCGAAAGATAAGCCAGTTTTTTATTCTCGACTAATAATTTTCTATAAGTCCAACTTCCTGCAAGAGATCCTGGAAAAACACCAACTGCCGCAGTCACATTAGCTACTAAGGGTGAAAGGCCTAGGGCAACTAAAGTTGGAAAAACAATAAGAGTTCCACCACCTGCTACAACATTTAAGAAACCACTTGCCATTCCCGCAAAAAGTGCAAGAAGTAATTCCATTACTTTTTAATTAATTTCCAAGTTACTGGAAGCAAAGATGCTGCCAGTAATGCTTTCAAGATATCTCCAATAATGAATGGCAGAACTCCTTTAGATATTCCAAAAGCTAAACCATTACCAGTGTAGAAACCTAGCCATGTTGCGCCAAATAAATAAATCAAAATTGTTCCTAGAAAGAAACCAACAAAAACATTAAAAAATTTACGAGTAGATAATTGCTTTGCCAATAAACCTACAACAAAACTTGCAACTAAAAATGCCAATAAATAACCCGCGGTAGCGCCAAAGATTGCTTCAACCCCACCTTTGTCAGAGGCTAAAACTGGAAAACCAATTGCAGCAATAAGTAAATAAATTAATTGGGCAATTGTTGATTTGTAAGGACCAAGTGCGGCAGCACCAAATAAAATTGCAAAGGTTTGCATAGTCAATGGCACAGGTGTAAAGGGAAGTGGAATTACTACTTGTGCGCTAATGATCGTAAGTAAAGTTAGAGATGCAATTTGCACATATGTTGAACTCTTGGATTTTTCCCAAATTGAATCTACAACATAGGGAGATGAAATTGTGGTGCTCAAATTAAGTCCTTTTCTAGGTGACTAGATGCTACCAATTAACTTCATCTTTATATGGGGGATTAGCACCTTTTCTGGAACAAGTCACACCTGATGCGTGAGCAGCATTATTCAATATTTCTTCTAGCTCAAATATCTTCATTGTTTTTAACTTATCTAAAGTATTAATTCGTTTGTCAATTAATTGTGCTAAAAATGCTGCTGAAAACGTATCACCAGCACCGATTGTGTCTATAACTTTAATATCTTGTGCAGGGATTTTAAATTCATTCTTATCGCTACTAATTGCCCATGCACCATTTTTTCCTCGAGTGATAATTACTATTCCTACTCCATTACTTATTAGTTCCTTAGCAGGTGATTTAAAATCATTGGTTTCATAAATCCATTCAAAATCTTCATCGCTCGCTTTAACGATATGAGAGATTGCACAAAGTCTTTTTGCTTTGTCTCTTACATCTTTTGCATTTTGACCATCTAGTGGATGACGGATATTAGGGTCAAAACTTAGTAACAAATTAGTTTCATTTTTTAAATTGGTAAACCATTTTTCAACTTCAGAAGCACCAGGTTCTACATAAGAAGTAAGGGAGCCTAAATGTACAAAAGTAAAATTACTTTCATCAAAAACAAGTTCCTTTTCGTTCCAGCAAAAATCTGAAGCTCCTATCAAATCAGCTTCGTATTTAGCTGATCTATCATTTTGAATAAAAGCTTTTATAACTGTTGACGGCTCTTTTGCAATTACTCCCAAACTTAAATCCACTTTTTCAGTTTCTAAATAATTTCGAATAACTTGACCAAATTCATCTAAAGAAGTTCTAGATTTCATGAAAGTCTTAATGCCCAATCTTGATAAAGCAACTGCTGTATTTGCAGGTGATCCACCAACAATGTTTTGTACTAAGCCATCAGGAGTGTGAACCACATCGATTAAAGCTTCGCCTATGACAAGTACTTGAGAGTTCATTAGGTA
The DNA here is from genome assembly GCA_041170365.1 of Actinomycetota bacterium. GTDB lineage: Bacteria > Actinomycetota > Actinomycetes > S36-B12 > UBA5976 > ATZT02. The sequence goes on along the minus strand of JBEAYY010000002.1, from coordinate 39,505 downwards.
ATTATATTTAAATTAAATTATTAGCGTCTACGCACTTTTTGAACAATTTTATAAATTGCAACTAAAAGAGCAAGGAAAAGTACCCATGGAAGAACTAATCCTAGAATAGAAGTCAAATTAATTATGAAATTAAGCATTGCATAAAAACCTTTTTCAAGTCCTTGGATGAATCCAATTGGTTTTAAAGTATTTAAATATTCAGGTAGATACATAGACATATAAATAGCAGACATTTCAACTTGCTGGCTTAAATATTTCATTTGAGCATTCAATGAATCCAACTCTGCTTGCCTTTCTGCCAAAGCACTTTCAGCAGCAATTAAATCTGAAGCGTTTGTTGCACTTGCAATTAATTCTTTAAACCTTGAAATAGATGTTTCAAGAGAAGAAATTCTTGCTTCTAAATCTACTTTTTGCATAGTCACATCAGAACTTGATAAAGAGTAATTTTCAACATCGCCAATTTGTCTTAGTTTCTCAACAGTTTGATCTAGTTGATCAGATGGAACACGAATTGTTAAATTAGCACCATTTATTTCATTTGTTCCTGGATTTTTATAAATGGAAGAGTCATCAACTTGTCCGTTGAATTCTTTTGCTATTGAAGTTGCTTCATCCACTGCTTTCTGAATATCTTTAACTCGAACACCAAGCGAAGCGGTTTTAATTACTGCACGCGTATCAGTTGCAGTTGCCATTTTGTTATCCATGGCAATTTCAGCTCCAGGCATTGGCATAACACCAGAGCCCATACTCGAGGAATCTGTTGATGAAACACCACAGGCAGTTAGAACAAATGTAGTAATAAATGCCGCTACTAAACCAATTCTTTTACTCAATTTAAACTCCTGTGATCTATTTAAATACTTTCATTTATTAGGATTTAATGCAATTTTCACACGATAACAATCATTTAACTTTTGGATTTCATTTAGATAACTTTTAGAATTGAGAAGATTATGGCTTGACTATATGATGGATTAATATAAATCGATAAAAATGTGAGGCGTACTTGGAGTCAAGATTGCATCACATCGATAACCTCAAAGATAAAAATTTTCAAGTTGCAATTGTCGGTGCAGGAATAAATGGAGCAGTTTCTGCTGCTGCATTAGCTGCTGGTGGAGTCAAAGTTGCTTTGATTGATAGAGGTGATTTCGCTGGAGTCACGAGTCAAGAATCTTCCAATATGGTTTGGGGTGGAATTAAATATTTACAAACATATGAAATTCCTTTGGTTTGGAATTTATGCGGTTCCCGAAATCATTTATTAGATGCATTTCCAAATCGGATAAAAGCAATATCTTTTTTAGCAGCAATTGGACCAACCGCACCATTTGGAAGATTTTTAGGAGCTTTAGGAACCGTTCTTTATTGGGCTTTAGGAAGATTTAAAACTAAACCACCTAAAGTTTATTCTCCGGAAGAAACATCTGAAGTTGAAAACTTAATTAATTCAAATGGATTAAAAGGAGCAGTTCGATACGACGATGCATTATTAATTGATAATGATGCTCGATTTGTTTGGGATTTTGTAAAAAATGCAAAAGATCATGGAGCAGTAACTGCCAATTATGTATCAATGCTTGATGCTAAAAATGAAGAAGGAAAGTGGAAACTTTTTCTACATGATGAACTAACTAATGAGAAATTCGAAATTAAAGCAGATGTTGTTATAAATGCAGGTGGACCTTTTGGAAAAGATTTAACAACTAAATTTCATGATCAAACTTTGCATCAATTGGCATTATCTAAGGGTATTCATTTAGTTGTACCTAAATTAACTACAAATAATCGAGTACTTGCTTTTTTTGACGATAAAGGGCGTTTATTTTATGTCATTCCGATGCAAGATCGAAGTGTAATTGGCACAACAGATACTAGAGTTGAAAATCCTGTAAGTGAAGTAACAGATGAAGATAGAGATTTTGTTTTAGAACAAGCTAATCGTTGCTTGAATCTGGTCAAACCCTTAACGAAAGATGACATTATCTCAGAAAGGTGTGGAGTTAGACCGTTAGTTGTAAAAGGTAAAAAAGATGTTTCCAAAATTGAATGGACAGCACTTTCTCGAAAACATGAAATTGAAGTAAATAAAAAGTCAAAAATTATAACTATTTTTGGTGGAAAGTTAACAGATTGCGTAAACGTTGGTGAAGAAATAGTTGAATATGTCAGAAAACTTGGAATTTCAATACCTAAAGTGAAAAAGTGGTATGGGGAAGATGATCAAAAAATATTTAAAACATTTGAATCAGATTTTAAACAACTTATTGGAATAACAGAAAATGATATAGAGGTGATAGCTCCAGCTATTTGGAGAAGACATGGAAATGAATCATTCAAGATATTAGAAATTATGAAGCAAGATCCTCAAAATCGTGTAAGAATTTTTCCAGAACTTGATCTCACCTTTGCTGAATCTCTTTTTATTGCTCAAAATGAAATGGTTCAAAAGCCAGAAGATATTTGGAGAAGAAGAACAGCACTCGCGCTTTTAAGAACTAAAGAAGAGTTGGCTCAAAACCCTTTAATCCAGAGGATTAATTCACTAATTTAAGTATTGGATGTTAATTTCCAATTAAAGAAGCGTAGTCTTGGAGCACTATGACAAATATTGATTGGCCACTACTAAGAAGTGAAGCAAAGAAAGCTCAACAAAAGGCTTACGCAAATTATTCAAATTTTCCAGTTGGAGCAGCAGCTTTAGTAGATGATGGAAGAATTGTTACAGGTTGCAATGTTGAAAATGCATCTTATGGTTTAACTCTTTGTGCAGAATGTGGATTAGTTTCTCAACTGGCATTAACAGGTGGAGGAAGATTAATTGCATTTTCTTGTGTTGGTCCTGAACCAGGAATACTATTACCTTGCGGAAGATGTAGACAATTGCTTCAAGAACATGGCGGAAGCGAACTTCTAATTGATCATAATAATGGTCCTAAGAAATTGAGCGCACTTTTGCCAGATGCTTTTGATGGAAGTCATTTACATAAAAAATGAAATCACCGCTAGGCATAATTGCCGGAACAGGATTTTATTCACTTTCTCCATTGGAAAATAGTGAAGTAAAAGTAATTGAAACTAAATATGGTTCAGCCCAAGTTACTCAAGGAACTTGGCATGGACGAAAGACTTATTTTTTAACAAGACATGGAGTAAAACATTCTGTTCCGCCTCACAAAATTAATTACCGAGCAAATATTCAAGCTCTGTGTGATTTAGGTGTTGAAGATATTTTGGCTGTAAATGTATGTGGTGGGTTAGATGAAAAAGTTCCAGTAGGTGGATTTCAAGTAGTAGATGATTTTATTGATTTTACAAAAAATAGAACTTTAACTTTTTATGATGGAGAAGAAGGTGTGAATCATGTCGACATGAATGAACCTTATGCCCAAGAATTAAGAAAAGTTTTATTACAAGCAGGAAAAAATTTGAATATTCAAATTTCAGATGGTGGAATATATGGAGGATTTGAAGGACCTAGATTTGAAACAAAAGCTGAAATTCAGATGGCAAAACAATTTGGGGTAACGATGGTTGGTATGACTGGTGTGCCAGAAGTTGTTTTAGCTGTAGAAAAAGGTTTGAAATATGCAGCGATTTGTATTGTGGCAAATCCTGGTGCAGGTTTAAGCAATGAAATTATTACCATGGAAGATGTACAAAAAGTTGTTTTAGATTCAGCAAAAACTGTGGTAAAGATACTTGATGAAGCAACAAAAATATTGGCAGCAAATTAAATGAGTCAAAAAGTAGATTTAGTACTACACGGTGTTCAAATAGCGCTAACCGTAAATAAGAAATCTGAAATATTAAGAAATGTAAGTATTTTAATTAAAGATAAAAAAATTGTTGATATTATTTCTTCAAAACAGATTGACTCTTTTGAATTTGAAAAACTAATTGATTGTTCTCATCATTTAGTAATGCCAGGTTTAATTAATACTCATACACATACACCAATGACTCTTTTAAGAGGAATTGCAGAAGATGTTGATTTACAAGGATTCTTAGAAAAAGTTTGGGCCGAAGAAGCAAGAATCATGAACGAAAAAGGAACTTATATTGGGGCAAAACTAGGTGCTTTAGAAGCTTTGTTAGGTGGAACAACTTGCACTCTTGATATGTATTTGCATCCGCATATGGTGCATAAAGGGGCAGTTGAAGTTGGATTAAGACATGCAATTGGTCCTGTGTTTTTTGATTTTGAGGGACCAGATGGTTTGAATTGGGAAAAAAGAATTGAATATTTAAGAAATTGGCAAAATGTAATTAATGAGATTGGTGGAGCAAAGATTCCTTTAGTTGCCCAGCCTCATTCAACCTATACAGTTTCTCCTGAAAATTTAGCGCAAGTAGCAAAAATTTCTCAAGAAATCGGGGCAATTTTTAATACCCACATTTCAGAAAACCAAAAAGAAAATGATGATGTTTTTAGTAAATATCAAAAATCACCTACAAAAGTACTTTCAGATATAAATGCTTTAGATAACGCAGTTTTTGCACACGCTGTTAAATTAAATGACGAAGATCGAGAAATTATTTATAAAAAAGAAGTTAGTTTATGTCATTGTCCAGGCTCTAATTTAAAACTTGCAAGTGGTGCTTTTGAATGGAAGAAGGCAAAAGATAAGGGAATTAACGTTTCTTTAGGAACAGATGGTTGTTCTTCCAGTAATGATTTGGACATGTTTAATGTCATGAGACAGGCTGCAAATTTAGCAAAATTAATTAATGAAGATCCTGCTGCAGTTTCTGTTTCAGAAGTTGTTAGAGCAGCCACAATAAATGGCGCTAAAACTTTAGGTTTAGAGGATTTAATTGGAAGTATTGAAGTTGGAAAAGAAGCAGATTTAATTGTGTTGGATTTGGATCAACCACATTTAGTACCAATTGGAGATCCACATGCTTTGATTGTTTATGCAGCTGGAAGATCCGATGTGGTTCATGTTTTAGTAGCAGGAGATCCTGTGATTGTCGATAGAGTTCCAACCAAAGTAGATAAAGATTTCATATTAACTGAAGCAAGAAATCACATTAGGCAATGAAAAAATTTCAAGATAAAACAGCTTTAATTACAGGTGCAACTTCTGGTCTAGGTAAAGAAATTTGTTTAGATCTTGCGCAAAATGGAGCCAATATTGTTATCCATTTCAATAGCAACAGAAAAGAAGCGGAACTTTTAGAAAATAAAATTAATTCATTTGGAGTTAAATCATATCTAATTCAAGAAGATTTTTCACAAGGTGATTTGGATGAAGTTTGTGGAAAATTTATCGACAAAATCACTTCCAATTTCAAACCAGTAGATTATTTAGTTAATAATGCTGCTAATCAATCATTAGATCCAACAGATCCAATGGATGAAAACATTTTGAATTCCATAATGATGACAAATGTTTTTGCACCACAAGCTTTAGTTAAAGCGTGCTTAAATCAATTTCCTAAAAATTCAGCAATTGTGAATATTACTTCAGTTGAAGCAAATTTTCCTTTTCCAAATCATTCTTTATATGCAGCAAGTAAAGCTGCACTTACTCGTTACACAGAATTAGCTTCAATTGAATTAGCAGAAATACAAGTTAGATGTAACGCAGTAGCACCTGGTCTTATTTATCGCGATGGCTTGGAGAACTCTTGGCCTGAAGGATTAAAAAAATGGATTGAAAAAGCACCATTTAAAAGACCAGTAACTGCAAGTGAAGTTGCAAAAACAGTTTCATTCTTATTAAGTGACGATGCTTCTGGAATTACAGGAGTTTCTGTTACCGTTGACGGTGGCTGGAGTGTGGCATGAATTTTCAAGATTTGATTTACACAAAACGCGATGGTGGCATTTTAAGCGAAGAACAAATTCGATGGTTTATTGATAAATTTACGAAAAACGAAATTCCTGATGAGCAAGCTGGATCATTTTTAATGGCAGTTTTCTTTAGAGGTTTAAATAAAGAAGAATTAAATATTTGGACAGATGCGATGATAAAAAGTGGTGAAAAATTAGATTTATCAACTGTAGGAAAACCAACTGTTGATAAACACTCAACGGGAGGCGTGGGAGACAAAATTTCTCTTCCACTTTGTCCTTTAGTTGCTTCTTTTGGTGCTGCTGTTCCTCAACTTTCTGGCAGAGGACTAGGAACATTTGGTGGAACTTTAGACAAAATTGAATCTGTTTCTGGATTTAATATTTCTTTAACCAATGAGCAAATGATTAAACAACTAAAAGATGTCGGTGTATTTATAACTGCAGCAGGAGTAGGACTTGCTCCTGCGGATAGAAAAATGTATTCATTTAGAGACGTGATTGGTGCAGTTGAATGTATTCCATTAATTGCGTCTTCAATTATGAGTAAAAAAATAGCTGAAGGAACTCAAAGTTTAGTTTTAGATGTAAAAGCAGGCCGTGGTGCTTTTATGAAAGATTTTGCTAAAGCAAAACAATTAGCTGAAACAATGGTTGAAATTGGTAATAATGCAGGGGTTAAAACAGTTGCCCTTATTACTCAAATGGAAACACCTCTTGGAAATGCAGTGGGAAATGCATTAGAGGTTAGTGAATCAATAGATGTTCTACATGGAAAAGGTCCAAGTGATGTTATTGAAATTACTTTAGCTTTAGCTAAAGAAATGTTAAATCTTGCAGGCATAAATAAAGATCCTGCTGAAGGATTAAAAAATGGTTCAGCGTTTAATGTTTGGAAAAATATGATAAAAGCTCAAGGTGGAAATCCTGATGCAGAAATTCCTGTAGCTAAGAAAAAAGAATATATTTTGGCAAATGAAAGTGGTTACATAACAGATTTAAATGCATATTCAATTGGATTATCTGCATGGAGATTAGGAGCAGGAAGAGCTAAAAAAGAAGATGCAGTTTCAAAAACTGCTGGAATTATTTGTTTAGCTAAAGAAGGTACTTTTGTCGAAAAAGATCAACCTGTTTTGGAACTACACATAGATGATGAAACTCGAATAACTTCAGCTAAAGAGGCTCTTTTAGATGCCTTTGAAATTGGTCCTGAACCTAAAGAAAAAAGAAAAATAGTGTTGGAACGTATCTCTTGAAACTCTTGTTAACACAAGTAACATTTGTTTCATAACACTTTTATCACGTAATAGATTTCACCTATATATACAGAAAAAAATTCACCTTCGTAGCGTAGTGTTTAGACATCAGTCGTATTTTGCAACTGATTAAAAGTTCCCACAAGGAATAACAACAAAAGGAGCAATACTAAATGCAACGTATGCGCACGTTGGCAGGAATTTCAATTCTTGCTTTAGTACTAGCAGCATGCAGCAGTGGAGCATCAGATACAGCAGCTGAAGGTGGCATGGAAGAAACCACCGCAGCAGTTGCAGATGATTCAAACTGCGCAGCAGCTGAAAGTTTCTGTGTTGGTCTTGTAACTGACATTGGCAAGGTTGATGACAAGTCATTCAACCAATCTGCACATGAAGGTGCAATGGCAGCAGCAGCTGAAGTTGGCGGTTTCTATAAATATATTGAAACAACTGACACCAAAGACTATGCAGCAAACATGAAGCAATTCACCGATAAGTCTTACGACGTAATCGTTACAGTCGGATTCTTAATGGCTGAAGCAACAGTTGTAGCGGCAAAAGAAAATCCAAACACTAAATTTATTGGTGTAGATCAATTCCAAGCTGAAGAAGTTGCAAACGTAACAGGTTTGATTTTCCCTGAAGATCAAGCAGGTTATGCAGCAGGTTACTTAGCAGGATTACTAACCAAAACAAATAAACTTGGTCAAGTTCTAGGTCTAGAAATTGCACCAGTTCAAAAATTTGCTAAAGGTTTTGAAGCAGGAGCAAAAGCAGCTAACGCAAATGTAAGCGTTACAACTGTTTATCATCCACCTGCAGATAATGGTTTCGCTGATCCTGTATGGGGTGCAGCAGAAGCTAAGAAGCAATTGTCACAAGGTGCCGACATTATTTTCGGTGCTGGTGGTGGAACCGGTAACGGTGCACTAATTGAAATTGCTAAAGCTGAAGGTGCAGGAACTTCTATCTTTTGTATCGGTGTTGACACTGATCAATGGGGAACAGTTCCAGAAGCACAACCATGCTTAGTTACATCAGCAATGAAAGGTTTAACTGAAGGTACTTCAGACCTAGTAAAAGCTGTATTTGATGGAAGCATCAAAGGTGGAAACTTCTTAGGAACCACCGGTTTAGCTGATTACCATGATTTAGCATCAGCAGTTCCTGCAGATGTTCAATCAAAGGTTGCTGAAGTTGTTGCTGGACTAAAAGACGGCTCAATTCAAACTGGTGTGACTCTCTAGTCAAAACAGTTAATTAGCGACAGAATGTAAGTGGGGCGCAAGTTTTCCTTGCGTCCCACTTTCTTAAATTAGGAATGGAAAAATTTAATTGAGTCTGGAACAACAAGAAAAAAAATCAAATAAGTTTGATTTTTTTGTCAGGAATCAATCAATAGTTGTTCCGATAGTTGCTTTGATTGTTGCTTTCTTACTTGGTGCGATCCTTATCGCTTTTCAAGGCGTTAATCCAATAACTGCATATAAATCAATTTTTTCAGAAGCTTGGTTTGATTCAGATGGTTTATTAAGAACTTTTCAAAAAACAACTCCATTAGTGTTAGCAGGTCTAGCAGTAACTGTTGCACTAAGAATTGGTTTATTTAATATTGGTGCTCAAGGTCAATTAATTTCTGCGGCCCTTGCCGCAGCTCTTGCAGGAATTTATTTTTCAAATTTGCCTGCCATTCTTCATGTTTTTGTTGCACTTTTAAGTGGTGTGATTGTTGGAGCATTATGGGCAGCAATTGCAGGTGTTCTCAAAGCTTACAGAGGAGTTCATGAAGTTATTTCAACAATTATGTTGAACAGTATTGCAATTGGTATTTTGGATTATTTGGTAAGTAATCCATTTAAAGAACCAGATCAAGCATTACAAAGAACAAAAAAAATTGCAGAAACAGCAATGCTTCCAAATCTTGGTTTTATTCCTCTAGGATTTATTTTCGCAATAATTGTTACATTATTTATTTCTTGGTTTTTAAATAAAACAACAGGTGGATTTAGATTTAATACAGTTGGTAAAAATAAATTTGCTGCAGTTTATGCAGGAATAAATATGAAATTAATGATTGTTACAGGAATGCTTCTAAGTGGTGGTTTAGCTGGATTAGGTGGAGCAATTGAAACTCTTGGAATTACTTATAGATTTGAGCCAGCATTTAATGCCGGTCTTGGTTTTGATGGAATCACCATTGCTTTACTTGCAAGAGCAAATCCTTTAGCCACAATTCCTGCAGCAATATTGGTAGGAACATTAAGAGCAGGAGCTGCTTCTTTGCAATTTGAAACAGGTATTGAACCAGAAATTGTTGATGTTTTGTTAGCAATAACTTTGTTATTAGTTTCGGCACCTATTTTGGCAAAATTCTTATTTAAAAATAAAGCTCAAAAGAATGCCAATGTTACAAGTGGTTGGGGAAGCTAATTATGGATTTTATTAGAGAAAATAAAAAACCAATAATTACTTTGCTTTTAGTAGCAATAGCTGCCTACACTTTTTACTTTCTAGACGAAATAAAGACTACCTCTGTTCTAGTTTTTGGGTGGGGTTATGCAGTTCCATTAGTTCTTGCAGCAATGGTTGGAATTATTGGTGAAAGAACTGGTGTTGTAAATATTGGTATTGAAGGCCAAATGTTAATGGCTGCATTTGCAAGTTTCTTTGGTTCAGTTTTTACGGGCAATATTTATTTAGGAATTTTGATCGGAATTTCTGCTGGATTATTAATGGGTGCATTTTTAGCAGTGGCAGCAGTTAAATGGGAGATGGATCAGATAATTGCAGGTGTTGTAATAAATATTGTCGCCGCAGGCTTAACTTCTTTCTTTTATGCTCAAGGAAAAACTTTGCCAGAACTAATGCCTGTTGTTTCTATTCCATTGTTAAGTCAAATTCCATTAATTGGACCTGTGTTTTTCAGAAATGGATTATTTGCTCTTTCCACACTCTTTATAGTTGCTGCGGTTTATTACGGATTATTTAAAACAAGATGGGGATTAAGAAGTAGAGCAGTTGGAGAATATCCAAGTGCAGCTGATGCTGCAGGAATAAATGTCACAAGAATAAGAATGCTAAATGTAACTTTTGCGGGAGCTTTAGCAGGATGTGCTGGTGCATTTTTAGCACTTGAAGCTGCAGGAACTTTTGCTAGAGGATTAACTGCAGGTAGAGGATTTTTGGCTTTAGCAATAATGATTTTTGGGGCTTGGAATCCATTGGGCGCTCTTGCTGCGGCCTTATTTTTTGGTTTATCAACTGCGATTGCAAGTCAATTACAAGCAGATGAGGTAATAAATATTCCTCAACAATTTGTTAATTTACTGCCATTTGTCATGACTTTAATAGTTTTAGCAATTGCAGTGGGAAGAGTAAGACCTCCTGCTGCAGCTGGCCAGCCTTACACCAAGGAAGGTTAATTTAAATTGAATCAGCCTTTAATTGAAGCAAAAAATTTAGTTAAAAAATTTCCTGGAGTTTTAGCAAACGATAACGTTTCTCTAACTTTAAATAAAGGTGAAATAGTTGCACTACTTGGTGAAAATGGTGCAGGAAAATCTACATTAGTAAAAATGATTTATGGACTTTATGGTGCAGATGAAGGTGAATTATTTATTAAAGGTGAAAAAGTAAATATGAAATCTCCAGCTGATGCAATTGCAAGAGGTATTGGTATGGTTCACCAACATTTCCAATTAGTACCAGTAATGAGTGTGGCAGAAAATATTGCTTTAGGTGCAGAAAAAACTAAAGGCATAAATTTTGATCTTGATGCCGCAGAAAAAGAAGTAGCACAGTTATCAAAAGATTATGGTTTAGAAGTTGACCCAACTGCAAGAATTGAAGATTTACCAGTGGGAATGCAGCAAAGAGTTGAAATTTTAAAAATGCTTTATCGAAAAGCAGATATTTTAATTTTGGATGAGCCAACTGCAGTTCTAACTCCACAAGAAACAGATGAATTATTAAAAACTATGAAAAGTTTTGCTGAAAAAGGTGTGGGAATTATTTTTATTACCCATAAATTACGTGAAGTTCTAGCAGTTGCAGATCGAGTTGTGGTTTTAAGAAATGGCAAAGTCGTAGGAACCACTGAACCAAAAAACACTGATCAAGAAGGACTTGCAACCATGATGGTTGGAAGAAGTGTTGTGTTAGATGTTCAAAAACCAGTCGCTAAACCAAAAGATGTGGTTTTAAAAGTAAGTAGTTTAAATGTCACAGATGATAGAAAATTGTTGGCAGTAAAAGATTTATCTCTAGAAGTTAGAGCTGGCGAAATCCTGGGCATTGCAGGAGTTGAAGGAAATGGTCAACGAGAATTAGTTCAAGCCATTACTGGTTTAAGAAAAATTGATTCAGGAATTGTTGAAATTAATAATGTTGATGCTACAAAATTGAGCCCACATCAAATTCATGAATTGGGTGTTGCCCATGTTCCAGAAGATCGCGAAAAAGACGGCTTAGTAGCAGGTTATTCCATTGCGGATAATTCTGTATTAAATAGATTTGATGAAAAAGAATTTTCCAAAGCAGGAGTCAGACAATTTGGTGCAATTAGAACTTTGGCCAAAAAACTAGTCGAAAAATTTGATGTTAGAACCCCGTCTATTGATACAACTGCTAGCTCTTTATCTGGTGGAAATAAGCAAAAATTAGTTATTGCAAGAGAATTAATTTGGAATCCAAAACTTTTAATAGCAGCTCAACCAACTCGTGGAGTAGATGTAGGTTCAATTGAATTTATTCATAATCAAATTGTGGCAGCACGCGATGCCGGATCTGCTGTTTTATTAGTGTCTGCTGAATTAGATGAAGTTTTAGGTTTAGCAGATCGTGTAGCAGTAATGTATGCAGGAAAAATCGTAAAAGTATTAGATGAAAAAGATGCTGAAAGAAATAAAGTGGGAAGATTAATGGCAGGCGGAGACGCCTAAATAATGGATGAAAAATTAACTTTTGATGTTATAAAAACTGTCCCAAAAGTACTTTTGCATGATCATTTAGATGGGGGAGTTAGACCTAGTACTGTCGCTGATTTAGCTATTAAAAATGGCTATAAAGATTTACCAACTAATGATCCTTTGAATTTAGCAAAATGGTTTAGGCAAGCTTGTGATTCAGGATCTTTAGAAAAATATTTAGAAACTTTTGCTCACACAGTTGGTGTGATGCAAAATGGAGAAAGCATAAAACGAGTTGCATTTGAAGCAGGTGAAGATTTAGCAAATGATGGTGTGGTTTATGCAGAAATAAGATTTGCTCCAGAACTTCATCAAAATAATGGTTTAACTCTTGATCAAGTTGTAGAAGCTGTAATAAAGGGATTTAGTGAAGCTGAAGTTCAAATGAAAAATGAAGGTAAACCAATAGTTTTAAGAGCATTACTTACTGCAATGAGGACAGCTGCAAGATCGAGTGAAATTGCAGAATTAGCAGTTAAATGGAGAGAAAAAGGTGTCGTTGGTTTTGATATTGCAGGTAAAGAAGCAGGTTTTCCACCAACTAGACATCTAGATGCATTTGATGCTGTAAGACGTGCAAATTTTCATATGACAATTCATGCTGGTGAAGCATTTGGATTACCTTCAATTTGGGAAGCAGTGCAAATTTGCGGAACAGATCGTCTAGGCCATGGAGTAAGAATTATTGATGATTTAAGTTTTAAATCAGATGGAGAAATAAAACTGGGTGAATTATCTGCTTATGTAAGGGATAAAAGAGTTCCTTTAGAACTATGTCCATCTTCAAATATTCAAACTGGTGCTGCAAAAAGTTTTAAAGAACATCCAATCGGTGTGTTAACTAAATTAGGTTTTAGAGCAACAGTTAATACAGATAATCGATTAATGTCAGATACTTCTATGTCCAAGGAAATGTATTTACTAGTTACTGAATTAGGTTTTACTTTAAAACAATTGCAATGGTTAACTGTTAATGCCATGAAAAGTGCCTTTATACCTTTTGATCAAAGATTAAAATTAATAAATGAAACAATAAAACCAAAGTATGCTCAAATTGCGAAAGATTTAAATATTACTTTTTAAAAACCTCTTGGATGCCAAACTGTTTTAGTTTCTAAAAATGCTTTAATTCTTGACAAATCATCTATTTTTACACTAGGTCTTATAACTCTTTTTAAGTTACTTGCACAATCTTTTTCTAAGCTAGCAGCTAGTTTTTTATCATTAACCCCAGTTAAATCAAAAGCATTTACGTCCATATGAGTTGCTAGCCAAGGTGCAATTTCTTCGAAGTCTCCAGTCAAAATATTTACAACACCAGCAGGCACATCACTTGTGGCAATAACTTCGGAAAGAGAAACAGCAGTCAACGGTTGGGTTTTTGAAGCAATCGCAATACAAGTATTTCCGCTAAGAATAATTGAGCCGATAGTTCTTACTAAATTAAAGAGTGGTTGTTCTTTGCTGGAAACGCAAGCAACAACTCCAGTTGGTTCAGGAATTGAGAAATCAAAGAAAGGACCAGCTACTGGATTATTTGAGCCTGTGACCATGGCAAGTTTGTCAGTCCAGCCTGCAAACCAAATCATTTTGTCTATCGAATTTTGAACTTCACTTTTAACTTGAGATTTATTTTTATTCCATAGAGAGAGTTCTTCCACGAATTGATCAAATCTTCCTTGCATCATTTCTGATATTCGATAAAGAACTTGTCCTTTGTTATAAGCAGTTGCTTCTGACCATTTAGCAAATGCATTTCGTGCAGCAACCACCGCATCGCGAGCATCTTTTCTAGAAGCAAGTGCCACATTGACCACAAAGTTTTTGTTTTTATCAAATACTTCATAAGTTCTTCCCGATTCGGATCGAGGAAATGCTCCACCTATAAATAATTTGGCAGTTCTTTTAACATCGATATTTGTCATTATTTTCCTGCCTTTAGATAAGGCTCTAAACCGTGACGGCCACCTTCACGACCATAACCAGATTCTTTATAGCCACCAAATGGACTAGTTGGATCAAATTTGTTGAATGTATTTGCCCAAATAACTCCAGCTCTTAATCTATGAGCAACTTCAAGAATTCTGGAACCTTTTTCTGTCCATATTCCTGCACTTAATCCAAATGGAGTGTTATTGGCTTTCTCAATTGCTTCATCAGGAGTTCTAAATGTTAAAACACTTAATACAGGACCAAATATTTCTTCTCTAGCAATGCGATGAGATAGTGACACATTTGTGAAAACAGTTGGAGCAAACCAAAATCCTTTGTTAGGAATTTCACAAGGAGCTGACCACATTTGAGCACCTTCTTTTGTTCCAGATTCTGCTAATTCTTTTATTTTTTGTAATTGAACTGCTGAATTAATTGCTCCCACATCAGTGTTTTTATCAAGTGGATCACCAAGCCTTAAAGTTTTCATTCTTTGGTAAAGAAGATCTAAGAAATTATCAGCAATTGATTCTTGAAGTAATAATCTTGAACCAGCACAGCAAACATGGCCTTGATTAAAAAATATTCCGTTAACTACTCCTTCGACCGCTTGATCCATTGCTGCATCATCAAAAATTATGTTTGCAGCTTTTCCACCTAATTCAAGAGTTACTTTTTTATTAGTGCCAGCAACTGTTTGAGCAATTATTCTTCCGACTTCGGTCGATCCAGTAAAAGCAATTTTGTCTACATCAGGATGTTCTACTAAATATTTACCAGTTTCACCAGCGCCGGTGACAATGTTTACGACTCCATCTGGCAATTCTGCTTGTTGACAAATTTCTGCAAATAATAATGCTGTTAGAGGAGTTGTTTCTGCTGGTTTTAAAACAACTGTATTTCCTGCTGCAAGTGCAGGCGCAATTTTCCAAGCAAGCATAAGTAATGGGAAATTCCAAGGAATTATTTGTCCAGCAACACCAAGTGGGGCAGGATTTTTTCCTAGTCCTGCATAATCTAATTTGTCAGCCCAACCTGCGTAATGAAAAAAGTGAGCTGCAACTAAAGGAATATCAATATCACGACTTTCTCGAATTGGTTTTCCATTATTCATAGATTCCAAAACTGCTAATTCTCTAGATCTTTCTTGAATAATTCTTGCTAATCGAAATAAATATTTTCCTCTTTGACTTCCAGTTAATTTAGACCATGTTTTAAATGCTTTGCGCGCTGATTTAACTGCTAAGTCAACATCTTTTTGACTTGCTTCAATTATTTCTGCTAGAACTTCTTCCGTTGCTGGATTTATAGTTTTGTAAGTTTTAGCACCATTTGAATTAATAAATTTTCCACCAATAAATAATTTATAGTTACTTTTTAAATCAACTATTTTTGTTGATTCAGGGGCAGGTGCGTATTCAAAAACCATAATTAGTCCACCGTCACATAATCTGGGCCAGAATAGGCACCAGTTTTTAATTTTTGTCTTTGCATTAAAAGATCATTCAATAAACTTGATGCGCCAAATCTAAACAAATCAGGACTAAGCCATCTATCACCTAAAGTTTCTTTAACTAAAACTAAATACTTCATGGCATCTTTTGTCGTTTTGATCCCACCAGCTGGTTTCATGCCAATTATTTTTCCGGTTGCTCTTTCAAATTCATTTATTGCTTGAAGCATTACTAAGGTCACTGGCAAAGTGGCTGCAGGTTGTACTTTTCCAGTTGAAGTTTTTATAAAGTCTGCTCCGGCAAGCATTGCTATCCAGGAGGCTTTTTTAACGTTGTCGTAAGTTTTTAATTCTCCAGTTTCAAGAATTACTTTCAAATGCGCACTCTTACATGCTTCTTTTATCGTAAGAATTTGTTCATAAATATCGAAGAATCTTCCCTCGTGAAATGCTCCACGATCAATAACCATGTCAATTTCGTCTGCACCTTGAGATACTGCATCATTTGTATCTTGTAACTTTGCCGCTAAAGAAACTCTTCCTGCAGGAAAACCTGTGGCAACGGCAGCAACTTTAATATTTGTACCGGTTAAATTTTCTTTTGCAATTGAAACTAAATCACTATAAACACAAACTGCAGCAACACTTGGAACAGAATTATCTAATGGATCTGGTCTTCTTGCTTTTGCGCAAAGTGTTTTTACCTTACCTTTTGTATCCATTCCCTCAAGCGTTGTTAAATCAATCATTCGAATCGAAAGATCAATACCTTCTTTTTTAGCTGTAGTTTTAATTGACCTGGTAGCAAGCTTTGCTGCTCTTTCTTCCACCCCAACTTTGTCAACACCTGATAAGCCATTGAGAAATTTTTTTAGCGATTCTTCGTTTTTAGTGGCATCGCTTAAAAGACTAGGTAGTTGCATCAGATAATTTGTGCTCACAGCCCTAGCGTATCTAATAGGTTAAATAATCAATATTTGCTGAGTAGTTCTTGCATTTTTTCGGCTAATTTATTAATTCTTATATTTGCTTTTTCTAAATTGCTTGAGGCATCTCCTGCAGAAGTGAAAACTTCCATGTAACACTTTAGTTTAGGTTCTGTACCACTTGGACGAATAATTATTCGACCATTATTAAAAGTTAAACGCATCCCACTTGATGGTGGAAGATTATCGATTCCTTTATTCATATCTTCTACTTTTTCAATAATGAATTCATCTATTTCTTTAGGTGCATTTGTAGTTAATTTCAAAGTTATCTCTTTAGCTTTTTCAACAGAATCAAATCTAAAACTTACTTGTTTAGTTACATGCACTCCATAATCTTCATAGATTTTATTTAAAATATCTTTTGCTTCTAAATTTTGGCTTTTTAGATATGAAAATAGTTCGACAAGTAAAAGTGCTGTAGAAATACCATCTTTATCTCTTACATATTCTGGATCAACACAATAACCAATTGCTTCTTCATAACCGAAAATTAAATTTTCAATATGACCCATCCATTTAACACCCGTTAAAGTTGTTGTGCCTGTCAGTAAATTATTTTTAGCCATCTTTGGCACTAATGAACTTGAAACTATTGAGGCGGCAATTTTTCCAGATAGTTTTTTATTTTCTAATTCAGATTTTTTTAATATCCACCAAGTAATTAAATATCCAATCTCATCTCCAGTTAACACTTTCCAATTATTTTTATCTTTTACTGCCAGTGCGCATCTATCAGCATCAGGATCATTGGCAATAGCAATATCTGAATTTTGCGATTTTGCTAATTCAAGTAGTAAATCCATAGCTCCTTTTTCTTCAGGATTAGGAAAAGAAACTGTTGGAAAATTAGGGTCGGGTTTAGTTTGTTCTAAGACATCGAAGGATTTAGAGAATCCAACTTTTTTCATACATTTATCAAATGTTTCTTGACCTACTCCATGCATTGGAGTGTAGGCAACTTTTACATCACCAAATTTGTTTGAAATAAATTGAGAAATTCTTTCAACATATTTTTCAACTAAATCAATCTCTTCATATTTATCAGATTTTTTAATTTCATTTGCATAAGGCGCAATTTTTATTAATGCTGCTATCTCTTTATCCATGGGTGGAATAATTCCAGCACCAAATTCATCATAAACTTTGTAACCATTGTCTAACGGTGGATTATGTGAAGCAGTGATCATCACTCCAGCATCAGCTTTTATATGTCTTACCCCAAAAGCTAAAACTGGAGTAGGAAGTTTGGTTGGTAATTTATAAACTTCTAAACCCATCCCTGAAGCAACTTGGCAAACATCAAGTGCAAACTCTTCTGACATATTTCGTGCATCGTTACCCACTATTAATTTGGGAGTTTTATTCGGATATTTTTTAAGTAAGTATTGGCACAAACCATAAGTTGCCCTAATAACTACTGCTCGATTCATTCTGGATTGACCAGGACCAACTTCTGCCCTCAAACCAGCAGTGCCAAATTCTAATTCTCCCGAAAATATTTTGTTTAACTCAACTAAATTGTTTTCAGCTATTAAATTGAGAATTTGATTTTTGGTATTTAAATCAGGATCATGCTCTGCCCAAGATTTAGCTAATTGGATAACTTCTGGCATTTAAATTTTTTCGATAACTTTCTTTAATAGATTTCCCATTTTTGAAGCAGACGCAAGACCTGCAGCTAAAACTTCTTCGTGATTTAATCTTTCTTTTGTTAATCCCGCACCTGGATTTGTGACTAAAGAAATGCCTAAAACTTCTGCATTTGCCTCTCGGGCAGCAATTGCCTCAAGTGCTGTAGACATTCCAACCATGTCTCCACCAATTTTGATTGCCATTTGTACTTCAGCAGGTGTTTCATATTGGGGTCCATGAAATTGCACATATACACCTTCATTTAATGAAGGATCTATTTCTTTAGCAATATTTCTAAGCTTTTGCGAATAAACTTCACTTACATCTAAAAATCTTGCACCAACTAATGGAGTTGCTCCAGTTAAATTGATGTGATCTTTAATTAAAACTGGTGTTCCAGGTTTCCATTCCAATCGAAGTCCACCGCAAGCATTAGTCAAAATTACTGTTTTAACTCCATGATTTATGGCAGTTCTGACAGCATGAACAACTGCCGGCACACCTTTACCTTCGTAGTAATGAGTTCTACCCATTTGGATTAAAACATTTTTATTTGCAATTTTTACACTTCTTAATTTGCCACTGTGGCCTTCAACTGAAGGAGCAGAAAATCCAGGAAGTTGCGAAACAGATATTTCAAATTGAGATTGCCCTAAAGCATCTGCAGCTGGAGTCCAGCCTGAACCTAAAACGACTAGAACATCATGATTTGTAACATTTGTTACTTTAGTTAACTCTTGTGCAGACTGTTTGGCTAATTCGTAAGGATCTTGGCTCACACAGTCACGCTACTACTTATATGAGTTATTTCCATCAGAAGTCTTGCCAATTCCACTAGAGCAAGTGTCTTGGTTCTGACATTTAACGATAAGTGCAATAGACTGGCTGATTGTGCGCTTTCTAAATCAACCAAGTTATGACCTTACTTACGATGACGTATTTATGGTTCCAAGTCTTTCAAATCTATCTTCACGTTTAGAAGTTGATTTAAATTCAACCGATGATACTGGAACAACCATTCCTTTAGTAGTTGCAAATATGACAGCAATTTCTGGAAGAAGAATGGCAGAAACAATTGCCAGACGTGGAGGATTAGCTGTAATACCTCAAGATGTTCCAATAGACATTATTAAAGAAATCATTAATTGGGTAAAAAGTAGAAATACTTTTTTTGATACTCCACTTACATTAACTTCTGAACAAACTGTTGCCGATGCTTTAGGAATTATTCATAAGAGATCACATGGTGCGGTAGTAATTGTTGAAAATGATAAACCAATTGGAATTGTTACAGAAGATGACTGCTTAGGAGTAGACAGATTCACTCAAGTAAAACAAGTGATGAGTAAGGAACTAATTACTTTACCTGACTCATTAAGCGCTAGAGAATGTTTTGATTATTTGAATGAAAATAGAAGTAATGCAGCTCCTGTTATAGATCAGTCAGGAAAACTTGTTGGCATATTAACAAGAGTTGGTGCATTACGAGCAAGTTTATATAAACCAGCATTAGATAAGTCAGGAAAATTAAGAATTGCTGTAGCTGTTGGAATTAACGGAGATGTTGCTGGAAAAGCAAAACAAGTAATTGATGCAGGTGCTGATGTTTTAGTTGTTGACACTGCTCATGGTCATCAAAAGAAAATGATTGAAGCTTTACAAGCTATAAAAACTTTAAATCCAAAAGTTCCAATTGTGGCAGGAAATGTTGTCACGAAAGAAGGAGTGAAAGCTTTAATTGAAGCTGGAGCAGACATTATTAAAATTGGCGTTGGTCCAGGTGCAATGTGTACCACCAGAATGCAAACAGGTGTTGGTCGTCCTCAATTTTCAGCAGTTTTGGAATGTTCGCAAGAGGCAAATAAATATGGAAAAACTGTTTGGGCTGACGGGGGAGTAAGACATCCACGCGATGTGGCTTTAGCACTTGCCGCAGGAGCAAGTCATGTGATGATTGGTTCTTGGTTTGCAGGTACATATGAATCTCCTGGAGATTTACAAAAAGATTCGAATGGAAAGTTATATAAAGAATCATTTGGAATGGCTTCAGCCAGAGCAGTTGCGGCAAGAACTAGTGGTGAAGATGCATTTGATCGTGCTAGAAAATCTTTATTTGAAGAAGGTATTTCAACTTCAAGAATGTATCTAGATCCAAATAGACCAGGGGTAGAAGATTTGATTGATGAAATTATTTCAGGATTAAAATCTTCCTTCACTTATGCAGGAGCGTCTAATATTAAAGAATTTGCTGAAAAAGCAGTTGTAGGAATTCAATCTGCAGCAGGTTATGCAGAGGGAAGACCTTTATATACTTCTTGGAAAAACTAAAAGTTTAAAATAAATTAAGGGCCAGAATTTCTTCTGGCCCTTAATTTTTACCCTAGGTAAATAACGACTTTTAGGATAGCCAGTTGTTTAGTGGGTAAGATGCGAAATAAATTACGAAGGCAATTGCAGAAGCCCATAGCAATGGGTGAATCTGTTTTGATTTGCCAGTCGCAAGTTTTAGCAACACATGTGTCACAAATCCTGCACCAATACCTACAGCAATTGAGTAAGTAAATGGCATCAAGATAATTGTCAAAAATGCTGGAAGAGCAATAGTGATATCGCTCCAATCAATATCTTTGATTTGTGTCATCATCAAGAATCCAACAATTAATAATGCTGGAGTTGCAGCTTCGTAAGGAACCAAAGCAACAAGTGGTGAAAGGAAAGTTGTTAACAAAAATGCAATACCAGTAACAACACTTGCTAAACCAGTTTTTGCACCTTCTCCAACACCTGATGCAGATTCAATGTAAGAAGTATTTGAAGAAATACTGCTTGCACCACCTGCCATTGCTGCAATTGAATCCACTAACAAGATTCGATCTGCACCTTCAACATTGCCGTTTCTATCTGTTAATCCAGCTTCTGCACCAATAGCAGTCATTGTGCCCATGGTGTCAAAGAAGTCAGTAATTAACAGAGTGAAAACTAGCAATGCTGCGGTTATAAATCCTGCAGTTGCAAATCCACCAAATAAATCAAAACGTCCTAACAAACTAAAGTCAGGTGTGGCAATAATAGAACTTGGAATTGCCGGAACGTTTAAGTTCCATCCACTTGGATTTACTTTGTCTGGAGCGGTAAATAAAGGTCCAATTTTAAATACGGATTCAAGAATTACTGCCAACACTGTTGCAGCAATTACTCCAATTAAAATTGCACCTTTTGTTTTTGTGGAGTACAAGATTGCAATCAAGATCAGACCAAAGATAAAGACCACAACTGGCCAACCAACGAGATTGCCTCCGGCACCTAATTCAACTGGTACTGGACCAGATTGAGTTCTGCGCACAAATCCTGCATCCACCAAGCCAATAAGCGCGATGAACAAACCAATACCAACAGAGATTGCTAGTTTTAATTGAGTTGGTACTGCTTTAAATACAGCAATACGAAAACCAGTAAGAACTAAAACGGTGATGATGATGCCTTCGAGCACCACTAATCCCATTACTTGTTCCCATGGCATGTAATTTGCTGCAAGCCTTGCCACGAATGCGTTGATACCTAACCCAGTTGCAAGAGCAAGTGGGAAATTAGCAACAGCACCCATCAATATGGTTAAAATTCCAGCGACTAAAGCAGTTGCAGCTGCAATTGCTGGAAGATTAGGTGCATCTCCTCCACCTAAGAACTTTCCATTCACATCTTGAGTAAATCCAAGAATGAGTGGATTAAGCACCACAATGTAGGCCATAGTCAAGAAGGTCACAAGACCTCCACGAATTTCTTGCCCAACTGTGGATTTTCTTTGCTTTATTTTGAAATAACCCGCTAATGTTGCCACTAGTGTTTTTTTCCTCCCCTGTATTACTTGCGCATCAAGTAATAAGGCAAAGGATTCCAGAACACTGGACACTTTGGACCTAGGACACTCTTAGGTATTTGTTAAAAATTTGTTACAGACTAAAAACTTTTCCAAATTCTAGACTCTCTGTTTTATTTGTGACAGAAGTTAAAACAGAACTGCCTTCAGAAAGCCCCAGGAATCCAAATCCTTGCTCGCGATAACTCTTAATCCAAGATGGCCAAGTTCCAGAAAAGTGGGCGAGCACAATTTGGTCTTTCAATAAATTCAAACCAGGACCTAAATCTTGCCCACCTGGCATAACTACATTTTTTCCAAAAAGCATCGCTCCAGCACTTGATCCCATGACAATAGCCCCATTTTCAATCGCTTTTCTCAATGCATCTTCAGCACTCGTTTTTATAAATGCTTTAGTTAATCTACTGGGAGTTCCTCCCGCAAAATAAATACTTTGCGCGGTTTCTAATTCTTTAATATTTGCCTGATTTAAATCTTCGTGACTTAAAATATTACTTTTTTTAGTTTTTATTCCAATTGAAGCAAAATATTTTTTTGCAGTTTCATAAGCTAAATCTTGAGTTGGATAAGGTGCAGTTACCACTACTAAAATTTCAGAATCTAGATTTTTTCTAAAACTTAAAGCTTTTAAATCTGCTTCTTTATATTCACTACTAAATTCATTGCCTCCTGAAGCAAGAATCCATCCATTCATATTTAGGAACTTTTTCTATCTAAATACCAAGTTCTAAAACCTGCCACAAGAGATCCAATAATAAAGAATGCAGCAATGCCATAGGCTGCGTTTCTTACCGCTGGAATTGTTGCGGCATAAAAACCTGTCAAAGTTATGCCTACACCCCAACTGATTGCTCCCACGAAATTGCTGGAGAGAAATTTGTAATAATTCATACGCCCTATACCTGCCACTGCAGGAATTATGACTCTTGCCCAAGGCATATATCTTGCAACGACAACTGCCCACCAGCCATATTTTTGATAAAAGTTTTCAGTTTTCTTAATCGCTTTTTGGGTTCTTGCTCCACCACGTTTATCTAAATAAGGTCTTCCATAATGTCTTCCTAAAACAAATCCAACTTGATCACCTAAAAATGCAGCAATGCCCACGCCAGTAACCAAAATGGCAATATTTATATTTTTAGAACTTGCAGCCACAATTCCTGCTGCAAAAAGAAGTGAATCACCTGTGACAAAGGGAACGAAAGCGCCAACAAAAAAACCAGTTCCTACAAAAACTAAACCCCAGACCACAATATAAAAAATAAATGGCCCAAAAACATCAAGCCAATTATTTAATTGACCATCAAGGGCAGCTTGTGGAAAGACTAAATTATGTAACATATATTTACTAAGCATATTTGATTAAGGCAACATGTGCATTAAGAGATAAATCACTAGAATAAAAAAATGAAATCTCAAGCAGTTCTTTTTGATTTAGATGGAACATTAGTTAATTCCAAGCCTGCAGTTGAACGAGCCTGGATACAGCTTGCAACTGAAGCACAAATCCCTTTAGAAAAAATGGTAGGACTACATGGAATTCCTGCAGAACAATCCTTAAGACAACTTCTGCCAGATCGTGAAGAAAAAGAAATTATTAAATGGGTAGAAAGAATTGAATATTTAGAAACAAGTGACACGAAAGGCGTTATTGCAATCGATGGAGCTGTTGAGTTACTTAAAAAATTAGATGAAAATAATATTTCTTGGACAATTGTTACTTCCTGCACTATTCCTTTAGCACTTTCTCGAGTAAAAGCCGCTGGAATTCCTTTTCCAGAAAACTCGGTAACTTTTAATGATGTTGAAAAAGGAAAACCATTTCCAGATCCCTTTTTGCTTGGAGCAAAAAGATTAGGAATTAATCCAAGTAATTGTGTTGTAGTAGAAGATGCTCCAGCTGGTGTAATTGCTGGAAAAGCTGCCGGCTGCACAGTTGCTGCTGTTTTAACTTCTCACCAAAAACACGAATTAGCAATGGCTGATCATCATTTAGAACATTTAGAAGATTTGTTGCCAATTATTTTTTAAAGCGCCCCCGGCGTGAGTCGAACACGCGCGCATGCCTTCGGAGGGCAACGCTCTATCCACTGAGCTACGGGGGCAAATTTAAAACCTAAATATTTAATTTAGGTTTAATACCCGCCGTCGAATTCTTTTTTCAGCAACAAAACTCATGATGGGAACAGTTCCTGCTAATAAAACAAGTAAGGTTTGTCCCCAAGTTAAATTTGCTTTTCTAGAAATATCAAAACCTACAACTAAATAAACCATGTAAACAATGCCATGTAATTGAGCAAACCAAGGAATTTCTGGTCCAAGAGTGTATTTAACAATTATTTCAACAGTAAACAAAATAAGAATGACACCAGCAAGATAGGCAACAAAGCTATATCTTTTGAGCGCCTTGTCCATTTACTTACTGCCTTTCTTTAATTGTCCAATACTAACTAAATATTCATCCTTAAAGAATCTATACCAAAACCAAGCCAAGGCAACTGCGAAGAAAATCCATTGGAAAGCATAAAAAGTACTTTGCAAGTTAATCACGGTTTCACCAGTTACTTGGTCAACTCTTTCTCGTCTGATCCACTGCCAAACACCAAGTCTTAGACAAAAAAGTATTCCAACAATGGTTGCAATATGAAAAAGTAACCATTTTTTCTTAAATGCGATTTTCCACATATAAATAAGAGTATGGCGCAAACAATTTATTCACTAGCAACTGCCTACGATTAGAACATGACTCCAGAAGAGCTAAGTAACTTAATTAAAAATGCGGTTAATTCTCTTATCTCTGCCCAAAAGTTAGATCCAATTGAAATACCTGAAATAAAAATAGAAAGACCTAAGAGTAAAGACCATGGAGATTTTGCAAGCAATATTGCGCTAGCTTTGAGTAAGCCTGTTGGAAAAAATCCTAGGGACGTTGCTCAATTACTAATTGAAGAATTAAAAAATGAAAAAAGTATTAAACAAATAGAAATTGCAGGTCCTGGATTTTTAAATTTCACACTAGATACAGCAAGTTTAGGTGAACTTGCTCGAGTGATTATTGAAAAAGCAAATGATTTTGGTAAAACTGATAATTTGAAAAATCAAACCATAAACGTGGAATTTATTAGCGCAAATCCAACAGGACCACTTCATTTAGGTCACACCCGTTGGGCAGCAGTCGGTGATGCAATCGCTCGAGTATTACAGGCAAGTGGGGCAAAAGTAGTTAGAGAATTTTATATTAATGATCGCGGAATTCAATTAGATAAATTTGGTGAATCTCTTTATTCTGCAGCAAATAATTTAGCGATTCCAGAAGATGGCTATCACGGAAATTATGTCAAAGACATAGCTTTAGAAATCGTAAAAGAACATCCTGAATATTTAAAACAAAGCAAACACGAGCAAATAGTTTCTTTTCGAGAAGCAGGATATAAAAAACAATTAAAACAGCAACAAGATGTGTTAGATAACTTTAGAACTCATTTTGATGTTTGGTATTCGGAAAGATCTCTTCATGATTCAAATGCTGTAGAAAAAGGTTTAGAAAAACTTAAACAGCATGGTCATGTTTTTGAAAAAGATGGAGCTTTGTGGCTTAGAACTACAGATTTCTTTGATGATAAAGATCGTGTCTTAATAAAAGCAGATGGTGAATACACATATTTTGCTTCAGATACTGCTTATTACGTAGATAAAAGAAGTAGAGGATATGACGTAAATATCTATTTATTAGGTGCAGATCATCATGGATATGTAAATCGTCTTCGAGCAGTAGCAGCTTGTGCGGGGGATGATCCTGATAAAAATATTGAAGTTTTAATCGGGCAATTAGTAAAGATGTTTAAGAATGGTCAGGAGGTAAGACTAAGTAAACGTGCTGGAAACATGATCACTCTAGAAGATTTAGTTGAAGAAGTCGGAGTAGATGCAGCCAGATATTCACTAATTAGGTATCCAGTTGATACTCCTCTAACTTTAGAAATTGATTTATTAACTTCACACACAAATGACAATCCTGTTTTTTATGTTCAATATGCCCATGCGCGTATAAGTTCTGTCTTAAAAACTGCGAAAGAAAAAAATATTGATTGGCTTAAAAACAACTTCAAACCAGAAGTTTTAAACACAAGTCAAGAAACAGATTTATTAACAGCATTAAGTGAATTTCCAAGAATTGTCACAACCTCGGCACAACTTCGTCAACCTCACAGGGTTGCAAGATACTTGGAGGAGCTTGCAACTTTTTATCACTCTTTCTATGCAGCATGTCGAGTACTTCCTCAAGTTGATGAATCACCTACTGATGAAACTTTTGCCCGCTTGATGTTGTGTGATGCCACCAGGCAGGTTTTAGCAAATGGATTGGAATTATTAGGGGTAAGTTCCCCACAAAGAATGTAATAAATAGAGAGTCCTAGTTCCCAAATTAAACAAGGTGGTTTAGGGTCTAATTTATGACAAAACTTAGAACCCTTTTCGCAAGTGCAATCTCAATTGCTTTAACAGTTTCACTTGGTGCAACAGCATCAATGGCAAATGATGGAGCAAGTCCACTTTCTGGATTACCAGGTGGAGCAGGAAATCCAGTTGTCATGGTAAAAATTGACAACGTTAGACCTGCAAGACCTCACGTAAATATTTCAAAAGCAGATTTAGTTTACGTAGAACAAGTTGAAGGTGGCTTAACCAGAATTGCTGCTATGTATAACTCAAACTTTCCAACAAAAGTTGGTCCAGTTAGATCAGCACGTATTTCTGATTTAGAAATTTTAAAACAATTTGATAAACCAGGTTTTGCTTATTCTGGTGCAAACAAAGCATTGCTTCCAAAAATTGCAAAAGAACCTCTAGTTAGATTTGGTCCGAGTTTAAATGGAGCAAGATATTCAAGAGATTCTTCAAAACGTATTCCACACAATCTAATTTTGAATTTATCTGCAACAGTTAAAGCTGCTAAATCAAAATTAGGTGCGGCAAAAGATATCGGTTTGGTTTTTTCTGAAACAGCACCTGCAGGTGGAAAAGCTACTTCAACTTTCAAAGCTTCTTGGCCAGCATCAAGTGTTAGTGGCAAATGGAATGGTGATGGTTGGGCAATTGCTTTGGATAATTCACCACAAAAAGATAGAGCAACTGGAAAAGCAGTTGTAGCTAAAACTGTTGTTGTGCAATTAGTGACTCAAACAGCATCTGGCCAAGGTGACAAATTTGGTGGAAGAACACCAAAGATTCAAACCATTGGATCTGGAAAAGCTTTTATTTTGCGTGATGGACAACGCTATGACGCTCAATGGTCAAGACCATCAGGAGGCGCTGGCACATCTTTCACTGTGAATGGAGAAGTTGTTCCATTTGATATTGGACAAGTGTGGGTACTACTTGTGCCAAATGATTCCAAAGGAAAATATTCGTTTAAATAAATAACGAAGTTTCTTACCTTTATGGGTGGGAAATCTTTGTGTTCGGTTAATCTTGAACATAAGAGATTTCCCACCCAAACTATTTTTTAGGACCAAAATGTCAGATTCCAAAGCCTTGGACATTAATGAAATCTCTACTCACATTTGGCCTAAAAATGCTACAAGAAATAGTGAAGGAATTTTAGAAGTAGCAGGACTTGATGTAATTGAACTTGAGCAAAAGTTTGAAACTCCACTTTTTATCCTTGATGAAGAAGATGCAATTTTAAGAGCAAAGAGATATGAAAAAAGTTTTTCGAAAGAAACTCATAAAAATCTAACTAAACCAACAAAAATTTATTATGCCTCCAAAGCTTTTTCTGCTGTTGGCTTTTTAAAACTTATTATCAAAGAAGGTCTGGGAGTTGATGTAGCAACTGAAGGGGAATTAAGAGTTGCCTTAAAAGCAGGTTGTAAATCATCTGACATTATTTTTCACGGCAACAACAAGGCATTTAATGAACTTGAATTTGCAATGGATGAAAATGTGGGTTTATTTGTTGTGGACTCATATTTAGAAATTGCTCGACTTTCTCAAATTGCAAAAAGCAAAAATAAAAAAGCAAATGTTTTAGTAAGAGTGACTGCAGGAATTGAAGCCCACACTCATGAATTTGTGGCTACTGCCCATGAAGATCAAAAATTTGGATTTTCCTTAGCTGCAGGAGATGCCGATGAGGCAGTAAGAAGAGTTATCAAAGAAGAGAATTTAAATTTTGTTGGACTTCACTCACATATTGGTTCACAAATATTTGATAATAAGGGTTTTGAAATAGCGGCACAAAGGCTAGCTCAATTAGCAGGCAGAATTTATCAAGACCACAAAGTAGAAATAGAAATGTTAAATCTTGGTGGTGGCATGGGAATTGCCTATATAAATAGTGACAAACCTTTAGAAATTGAACATATGGCTAAAGAATTAGTTCAAATTGTTTTTAATAATTTTTCAAATGATGGTTTAAAAATGCCGCAATTAGCTTTTGAACCAGGTCGTGCAATTGTTGGTCCAGCCATGATCACTTTATATAAAGTTGGAACCATAAAAGAAATTGCACTAGAAAGTGGAGA
Organism: Actinomycetota bacterium; assembly: GCA_041170365.1. Lineage (GTDB taxonomy): Bacteria > Actinomycetota > Actinomycetes > S36-B12 > UBA5976 > ATZT02. The sequence goes on along the minus strand of JBEAYY010000002.1, from coordinate 11,063 downwards.
AAAAAGAACTTATGTAGCAGTTGATGGTGGAATGAGTGACAACATCAGAACTGCACTATATGGAGCAAATTACACAACTGCATTAGTTTCAAGACTTTCAATTAAACCAACAATGCTTTCAAGAATTGTGGGAAAACATTGTGAAAGTGGCGATATCGTCGTTAAAGATTGTTACTTGCCAAATGATCTAGCGCCAGGAGATTTAATTGCAGTTGCAGCAACTGGTGCATATAACAGATCTATGTCTTCGCAATACAACTTAGTTTTAAGACCAGCCGTAGTTGGAATTTATAAAGGTGAAGTAAAAGAAATAATTAGAAGAGAGACCTTTAAAGATCTTTTTGCAACAGATCCTTTGATGTAAATCTTTCTCCATTAACAATTAATGCCACACCAGTTAAAATAATTAAACCACCAACAAAAAGTGGCCACTTTAAAGGTTCACTTAAAATTAAAAATCCTAAAAGCACAGCAACAACTGGATTTACATATGCATAAGTTGAGGCAAGTGAAAGTGATGCATTGTTAAGTAGCCAAATATATGCACCATATCCAACAATTGAGCCAATTAAAACCATATAAACCCAAGCCCATTTTGAAGTTAATGTCATTTCAGAAATAACTTGTAAATTAACTTTTTCTCCTCGAATAAAACCTGCAACAGTCAATGCAATGCCACCAAATAGCATTTCATAAGAAGTTAAAACAAATGGATCTTTTGGAATTGGAATTCTTTGAGTCATAAATGTTCCAAATGCCCAAGCAATATTTCCTATAAGAATCATCAACATCCAGAATTTAACTTTTGAAGGATCTGCTCCTGGTGCAGGACCAGTTCCTCCTGGAAGAACAATTATTGCCACACCAATTAAGCCAATAAATATTCCTATGAGTGTAATTTTTTTATGTTTAATTCCAACTAGTGCTTGAAAAATTGTTACCCAAATAGGTAAAGCAGCGATAATTAGTGCTGCAATACCAGATGGAACATATCTTTCAGCTAAAGTTAAATTTCCAATTCCAAAGCCAAGTAATAATCCACCTAAAAATATTGATGAAAGTAATTCATTTTTCTTTACTTTCATAACTTTTTTTGATTTAAAAATGGAAAGAATTATCGCAAGAATTAGACCGGCAGTAATAAATCTAATTCCCATTGAAGTAAGTGGAGGAGCAGAATCAATAACTAAAGCAATTCCTAAATAAGTTGAACCCCAAACTATGTAAACAGTGGTAAGGGCTATCCAAACTTTGCTGGTTATTTGCTTAACTTCAGTGGCCACACCACATTGCACCATATACATAGTGAGAGACTTAGACATACCTACTTCTCAAAAGGGACGATAATCATGAAAAATGACAATCGTCCAATACGTATTGCCCTAATTGGTGCAGGCACTGTTGGTTCAAAAGTTGCCTCACTTCTTATTGACCAGGCTGAAGATTTAAAAGCAAGAAGTGGTGCACCACTTCAACTTGTAGGAATCGGTGTTAAAGATTCTTCAAAACCTAGACCTGGAATTCCTCAAGAATTAATTACAAGCAATATTTCAGAATTGATTGCTAAGGATATAGACATTTTGGTTGAAGTGATGGGTGGGATTGAACCTGCCAGAACTCATATCTTGGATGCAATGTCTAGAGGTATCAGTGTAGTTACTGCAAATAAAGAATTACTTGCTAAAGATGGTGCAACTTTGTATGCAGCAGCTGAAAAAAATAATGTTGATCTTTATTTTGAAGCAAGTGTGGCAGGAGCAATTCCACTTTTACGACCTTTAAGAGAGTCATTAGTTGGCGACAAAGTATTAAAAGTTTTAGGAATTGTTAATGGCACAACAAATTATATTTTGACCAAAATGGATGAAACTGGAGCAAGTTTCAAAGATGCACTTCAAGAAGCACAAAAACTTGGATATGCAGAAGCAGATCCAACTGCAGATGTGGAAGGTCATGATGCAGCAGCAAAAGCAGCAATTTTAGCTCAACTTGCATTTCATACTCGAGTAACAATTGATGATGTATTTGTAGAAGGAATTACCAAAGTTTCAGCTAATGATGTTTTGGCTGCAAAAGAAATGGGATATGTAATTAAATTATTAGCAATTTCTGAAAGACTTGATGATGATTCTGTTGTAGTAAGAGTTCATCCTGCAATGATTCCTCGTAGTCATCCACTTGCAAGTGTGCGAGAAGCATTTAATGCAGTATTTGTGGTCGCAGAAGCTGCTGGATCTTTAATGTTTTATGGACAAGGTGCAGGAGGTGCACCAACTGCATCTGCTGTTTTAGGTGATGTTGTCGCTGTTGCTCGAAATAAAATGAGTGGAAATCGTGGACCTGGTGAAAGTATTTATGCTGATCTTGAAATTAAACCAATTGGTCAAGCACAAACTAGTTACTATATTTCTTTGCAAGTGGCAGATAAGCCTGGTGTCTTAGCACAAATTAGTCAAAAAATTGCTGATCACAATGTTTCTATTGAAACTGTTCGACAAGATGGTTTAGTTAATGATGCACAACTTGTCATCAAAACTCACAAAGCATTAGAAAAAGACTTAGCAAAAACACTTGATGAATTAAAAAACCTTGATTCAGTCAAAGAAATTTCTGACTATATGAGAGTAGAAGGCGAAAACTAGTTTTATGTCCATGACCACAACAACACATCAATGGCGTGGAGTTATTGAAGAATATAAAAATCGTCTTCCAATAAATTCCAAAACTCCGATTGTTACTTTGGGAGAAGGTGGCACTCCACTTGTTTATGCCTGCACTTTAAGTGAAATGCTAAATAATCAGGTTTATTTAAAAGTTGAAGGTATGAATCCAACTGGATCTTTCAAAGATCGTGGTATGACTGTAGCAATTTCTAAAGCTGCAGAAAATGGCGCAAAAGCAGTAATTTGCGCATCCACTGGAAATACTTCAGCTTCTGCAACTGCTTATGCCGTTAAAGCTGGAATGACAAGTGCAGTTTTGATTCCTGATGGAAAAATTGCGATGGGAAAACTTGCTCAAGCAATTGTGCATGGCGCTAAAGTTTTGCAAGTTCAAGGAAATTTTGATGATTGTTTAGTTTTAGCAAAAGATTTAGCCGAAAATTATCCTGTTGCTTTGGTTAATTCAGTTAATCCAGATCGCATTGAAGGACAAAAAACAGCATCATTTGAAGTAATTGATCGTTTAGGTGATGCACCAGATTTACATGTGTTACCTGTAGGAAATGCTGGAAACATAACTGCGTATTGGAAAGGTTATGTCGAATATAAAAATGATTCAATTTCATCTAAGTTGCCACAAATGTGGGGATTTCAAGCAGCAGGAGCTTCACCAATAGTTGATGGAAAAATTGTTGAAAAACCAGAAACTATTGCAACTGCAATAAGAATCGGTAATCCTGCATCATGGCAGCAAGCATTAAATGCAAAAGAAGAATCAAAAGGAAGAATTGACAAAGTTACTGATGAACAAATTTTAAAAAGTTATCATCTTTTAGCTGAAAAAGAAGGAGTTTTTGTTGAACCTTCTTCAGCAGCAGGTGTTGCTGGATTACTTATGTTGAAAGAAAAAAATGAATTACCAAAAGACAAAGTAATAGTAATAACTGTTACAGGAAATGGCTTGAAAGATCCACACTGGGCATTAGAGGGTGCAAAAGATCCAATTAAAGTTTCTGTTGATGCAAAATCTGCAGCAAGTGCTTTAGGGTTTTAAATGAGTAAATTTTCAGGTGCAGTTCGCGTTGTGGTTCCTGCCACTAGTGCAAATTTAGGTTCTGGATTTGATTCTTTAGGTATTGCACTTTCATTATTTGATGAAGTAGAAGCTTCATTTACTGATAAACCAGGTGTTTTGGTTGATGTTGATGGAGAGGGCAGAAATTCATTACCAAGAGATGAAAATCATCTAATTGCAAATGTGATGTTAAAAACTTTTTCATATCTTTCTGTTCCAGTTAACGGACTTTATATTCGTTGTATAAATCGAATTCCACATGGAAGAGGTCTTGGTTCTTCTGCTGCAGCAATAACCGCAGCAGTTGTTGCCGCTAGAGCTTTAGCAGGAACTCAAGGAACCAGAATGGATGATGCAGGAGTTGTAGAACTTGCAAGTGCAATTGAAGGACATCCTGACAATGTGGCAGCTTGCTTACATGGTGGTTTTACTGTTTCTTGGATTGATGAAAACTCTTTAGCAAAAGCAATTAAATTAACTCCACATCCTTCAATAATTCCAGTTGTTTTTATTCCAAAATTTGTAGTTGATACAGAGCAAGCAAGAGCTTTACTGCCAACTCACGTTCCTCATAAAGATGCGGCATTTAATTTATCCAGAAGCGCTCTTTTAGTTCATGCAATAAGCCAAGAACCTGATTATTTATTTGAAGCAACAGCAGATCGAATTCATCAGGAATATAGAAGACCTGCCATGCAATCATCAACGGCTTTAGTTACACAATTACGAAATAAGAAACATGCCGCATTTATTTCAGGTTCTGGACCCAGTGTTTGTGTTTTAACAAATTCGACAAATTTAGAGGAAGTTTTATCTATGGTTTCAGATGAATTTGAAGTTCAACAATTAAGTTTTTCAGCAACCGGAGCCACTATCTCCTAGAGGAGATATCCCCAAGGCTGGAAGACTTAACCCAAATCTGCTAGTCTTTTATATGTCCGGCCGATCTTGGCCAAAGATGGCAAAAAAAATCAACAGCTAACTTTTAAAACCAAAATAAACAGGTCCGGATCTCTCATAAGAATCCTTCATGGTTAATTTTTGTGAAAGAAATTGAAAGGAAATATTTTCAAGGTGACTGACACCTCCTCAATGCTCTTGCCAGAATTAAGGCAAGTTGCTGCCGGCTTAGGAATTCCTGATTCTGCAACTATGCGAAAAAGTGAATTGATTGAAGCTATCGAACAACACGGAAACGGTGGAAAGAAAAATATGACAACTTCTGACATTCCAGAAGACGATGTAATTGAAGAATATAGAGAAGAAGTAGAAGTAAGAACTCCTCGCGAAGATCGCGAAGATGATCGCTCATTTAATAGAGAAGAAAGAAACTATTCGAGAGAAGATCGAGGATTTAGAAGAAACGATCGAAATGATCGAGGCGATAGAAACGATCGAAACGATCGTGGAGATCGCAATGATCGAAATGACCGCAATGGCAGAAGCAGATTCAGAGATCGCGGTAACAGAAGAGAACGCGAAGATTACGAAATTAAAGAAGATGATGTATTACTTCCTGTAGCAGGAATTATTGATCTATTAGAAAACTATGCATTTGTTAGAACTTCAGGATATTTACCTGGACCAAACGATGTTTATGTTTCTATGGGATTAGTTCGTAAATACGGTTTACGAAAAGGTGATGCAGTAACTGGTTCAATACGTCAACCAAAAGAAGGCGAACAAAGACAAAAATTTAATCCTCTAGTAAGAGTTGAAACTATTAATGGTTTAACTCCAGAAGAATCAGCAAAGAGATTAGATTTTTCAAAACTTACTCCGCTTTATCCTCAAGAAAGATTGAGATTAGAAACAGATCCGTCAAACTTAACCACCAGAGTTATTGATCTAGTTGCCCCAATTGGTAAAGGTCAACGTGGATTAATTGTTTCTCCTCCAAAAGCTGGTAAGACTATGGTTTTACAAGCAATTGCAAATGCGATTACAACAAATAATCCAGAAGTTCACTTGATGGTTGTTTTAGTTGATGAACGTCCTGAAGAAGTTACCGATATGCAACGTTCTGTTAAAGGTGAAGTTATTGCGTCTACTTTTGATAGACCTGCAGAAGATCACACAACTGTTGCTGAACTTTCAATTGAAAGAGCAAAGCGTTTAGTGGAAATGGGTCACGATGTTGTGATCTTGCTTGATTCCATGACTCGTTTAGGTCGTGCATATAACTTGTCAGCTCCGACTTCAGGAAGAATTCTTTCTGGTGGTGTTGATTCAGCTGCACTTTATCCTCCAAAGAAATTCTTTGGTGCTGCAAGAAATATTGAAAATGGTGGATCTTTAACAATCATTGCCACAGCATTGGTTGAAACAGGATCTCGTATGGACGAAGTTATCTTCGAAGAATTCAAAGGTACTGGAAATATGGAATTAAAACTTGATCGCAAACTTGCTGATCGAAGAATATTCCCAGCAGTTGATGTTGATGCATCAGGTACTAGAAAAGAAGAAATTCTTCTTTCTCAAGAAGAATTGAAAGTAATTTGGACTCTAAGAAGAGTGCTACATGCTCTAGAGCCACAACAAGCAATTGAGCTACTACTCAACAAGTTGCGTGACACAAAAACCAACTTTGAGTTCCTCATTCAAGTACAAAAGACCACCCCAACCGCTAATGGGGAAGCAACCGAATAAGATTTGGTTACCGAAAAGAAATCGGAGATAAGAAAAGATGAAGGCAGAAATTCATCCAGAGTACGTGGAGACAACTGTTACTTGCTCATGCGGTAACACATTCAAAACACGTAGCACTGTAAAAAATGGACAGATGCATGCAGAAATTTGCAATCAATGTCACCCATTCTTTACAGGTAAACAAAAGATTTTGGATACCGCAGGTCGCGTTTCTAAGTTCGAGAAACGTTACGGTAAACAAGCAAAAAAATAGCTTAACTAACTAAACGTCGGTCTTTTTAGTTGCAAAAATTTGCATCTAAAGAATCACCGGCGTTTTGTTTTTTAATAAAGAAAAAAGGAGGTGAAAAAAATGTTTGAAGGAGTAGTAGACCTTGCAGCAGAACTAGTTGACTTAGAACATCAGTTATCAGATCCAAAATTACATAGTGATCAAAATAAAGCGAAAGCTGTGGGAAAAAGATTTGCTGAATTAAAACCAATTGTGGCAACTTGGCGTGAGTACCAACAACTAGTTGAAGATCATGAAGCAGCTCTTGAACTTGCTAATGATGATTCAAGTTTTAGACAAGAAGCTGAAAAAATTGCAGTAAGAATTGAAGAATTGACAGAAAAATTACAAAAAATGCTTATTCCCAGAGATCCAATGGATGGTAAAGATGTAATCGTAGAAGTTAAATCAGGTGAAGGCGGAGAAGAGTCTGCTTTATTTGCAGGAGATTTAGTTCGAATGTATTTAAGATTTGCTGAGAAAAAAGGTTGGAAGGCAGAATTAATTGATGCAGTTGATTCAGATATGGGTGGATATAAAAATGCATCAATTGCTATTAAGGCAAGAGGTAATACTGAAGTTGGTGATGCTCCTTATGCCTGGATGAAACATGAAGGAGGTGTTCATCGTGTGCAAAGAGTTCCAATTACAGAATCACAAGGAAGAGTTCACACTTCAGCAGCTGGAGTTCTAGTTTTCCCAGAAGCAGAAGAAATTGATGTGCAAATTAATAATGAAGATTTAAGAGTCGATGTTTATCGCTCTAGTGGTCCGGGTGGACAAAGTGTTAACACTACAGATTCTGCAGTAAGAATAACTCACATTCCAACAGGCATAGTTGTTTCTTGTCAAAATGAAAAAAGTCAATTGCAAAATAAAGAAAGTGCATTAAGAATTTTAAGAGCAAGATTACTTTCTGCAGCTGAAGAAGAACGTGCAGCAAAAGATGCAGAATCAAGAAAATCCCAAGTAAGAACTGTTGATAGATCAGAAAGAATTAGAACTTATAACTTTCCGGAAAATCGTTTAACAGATCATCGAACTGGATTTAAATCACATAATTTGGATCAAATTTTAAATGGTGATTTAGGACCAGTTTTACAATCATGTGTTGATCAAGAAATTTCTCAAAAGTTAGCTGAGGTTGGAGAAACTCGTTGAGTAGAGTAACAAGAAGTGTTCTTGTTGATATCGAATTGCGTTTAAAAAACGCAAACGTTCCAAGCCCAAGATTTGATGCTGAAAGTTTAGTCGCTTTTGTTTTAAAAACTTCAAGAAATCGTGTGGGCTTAATTGCAGAAATAACTGATGAACAATATCGAGAAATTGAAAAATTAGTTGAAAAAAGAGTAAGAAGAATTCCTTTGCAACATTTAATTGGAGAGCAGGGTTTTAGATATCTAGTTTTAAATGTGGGACCAGGGGTATTTATCCCCAGACCAGAAACAGAACTTCTTGTTGAATCAGTAATTAGATACATAAAGGATAAAAATCAAGAAAAAGTTTTAGTGGTTGATTATTGCGCAGGCTCTGGTTCAATCGCTCTGTCTATTGCTAAAGAATGTTCAAATGTTGAAGTATTTGCTATTGAAAAATCTTTGGAGGCATTTAAATATTTAGAAGCAAATTATCTTAAATACGAGAATGAAATAAAGTCACAAAATTCAAAAGTACATCTAATAAATGCTGATGTAAATTCTGAAGTTATTGAAATTAAAAATTTAGAAGACCAATTCGATGTTGTGGTTTCAAATCCGCCATATATTCCAGAAAAAATGGTTCCAAAGGAAATTGAAGTTAAAGATCACGATCCAGCCATAGCACTTTATGGCGGAAAAGATGGACTTGAGATAGTTAGAGTTGTGGTAGAAAAGGCAACTAAATTACTCAAAACAGGTGGTCTATTAGCTATTGAGCATTCTGATTTGCAAGGAAATCTCGATGATGAATTATCTGTTCCATATTTATTAAAGTCATCAAATTGTTTTGAAAAGATTGAAGATCGTAAAGATTTAAATGCTTTGCCAAGATATTGTGTAGGTTTTAAAAAATGATTCGTAAATTCGATATGCAAAATGAGTTTGAAAGAAAAACAGGTTTGGAATCAGCAATTGCTGCAGCAAGACGTGGAGATTTAGTAGTTTTTCCTACAGATACCGTCTATGGATTAGGCACCGATGCTTTTTCTAGGAAAGGTCCAGAAAAATTATTAAACGCTAAAGGTAGAGGCCGTGATATGCCAATTCCGGTTTTAGTGGGTCATGCAAAAGCATTGGAAGGTTTAGCTTTTCAATTAGATTCGGTAACAAAATCATTAGCAGAAGCTTTTTGGCCAGGTGGTTTAACAATTGTTGTAAAAATGCAACCAACACTTAGTTGGGATTTAGGTGAAACCAATAACACTGTGGCATTACGAATGCCACTTCATCCTGTTGCAATTGAATTATTAAATGCAGTTGGTCCAATGGCAGTAAGTAGTGCAAATAAAACAGGACAACCAGCTGCGACAAATGTTGAAGAAGCAATTAATCAATTACAAGAATCTGTAACTATTTATTTAGACGGTGGTAACACCCCAGGAAATATTGCCTCGACAATTATTGATGTTTCACATGGTGAGAAAAGAATTCTTAGACAAGGGGTTGTTTCTGTTGAGGAAATTCGTCAAGTAGTGCCTGATGTAGTGGTTGTGTCCTAGACTAAAAGACACTTAATTAAGGGGCAGATAAAAATGGCAAATGAAACATTTTGGGGACCAGATTGGGACCAGTTAGAAAATCAAGATCCAGAAATTGCCTCCCTTTTATTAAAAGAATTAGAAAGAGCACGTGGTGGCTTGCAATTAATTGCAAGTGAAAATTTCACATCCCCTGCAGTTTTAGCAGCACTGGGAAGTACTTTCAGTAATAAATATGCAGAAGGTTATCCGGGTAAACGTTATTACGGTGGATGTTCAGTTGTTGATGAAGCAGAATTAATCGGTATTGAAAGAGCAAAAAAATTATTTGATGCAGAACATGCAAATTTACAACCACATTCTGGAGCAAATGCAAACTTAGCTGTTTATGGTGCGTTCACAAAACCAGGTGACACTGTTTTAGCAATGAGTCTTGCTCAAGGTGGACATTTGACTCATGGTTCACCAGTTAGTTTTTCTGGAAAATGGTTTAACCCAATTGGATATTCTGTTGATCCAAAAACAGAATTAATTGATTATGACAATGTAAGAGATTTAGCAAAACAACATAAACCAAAAATGATTGTGGCAGGCGCTACTGCTTATCCTCGTTTAATAGATTTCAAAACTATGCGAGAAATTGCTGATGAAGTCGGAGCAATTTTATGGGTTGATGCTGCACATTTCATTGGTTTAGTGGCAGGAAAAGCAATTCCAAGTCCTGTGCCATTTGCAGATGTTGTTTCATTTACAACTCATAAAGTTTTGCGTGGGCCACGTGGTGGAATGCTTTTAAGTAAAGCTCAACATGCCCAAGCTATTGATAAAGCAGTATTTCCAATGATGCAAGGTGGACCTTTAATGCAAGGTGTTGCTGCAAAAGCAGTTGCCTTAAAAGAATGTGCAACAGTTGAATTTCAACAATATGCCAAAAAAGTTATTGAAAATGCGCAAGCACTTTCACAAGGTTTAAAAGATGAAGGCATGCGTCCGGTAAGTGGCGGAACAGACACACATTTAGTTTTACTAGATATTTCGCCATTATCTGTAACAGGAAAAGAAGCAGAAAAAAGATGTGATCAAGCAAGAATTACTTTGAATAAAAACCCAATCCCAAATGATCCACTTCCACCAATGACAGCAAGTGGTATCAGAGTAGGAACACCTTCAGTAACAACTCAAGGAATGGGAATTGCTGAAATGAAGAAAATCTCTTCATACATTGCACGTGCAGTTAAAAGTGATAATGAATTAGATAAAGTTGCACAAGAAGTTAATCAATTGTGCAAAGCATTTCCTGCATATAAAAGAGGCTAATTAATAGTGCGTGAGTATTTACTAGTTCTACTTGCCACTGCTTTTATTACTTATTTAACAACTCCAATGGCTAGATATTTAGCTCTTCGTTTTGGTTTTATGGCAAAAGTAAGAGATAGAGATGTGCACGATAGACCAATTCCAAGACTAGGTGGTCTTGCTATGGTTCTTGGTTTACTTGCAGGTTTATCTTTAGCGTCTCAATTACCTTTGATAAGTAATGTTTTTAAAGATGGTTCACAAATTAGAGCATTACTTGCAGGTTGCGCAATTTTGGTTGTGTTAGGTGCTATTGATGATAAATGGTCGATTGATGGTCCAACAAAATTAGCTGGACAAACTTTAGCTGCAGCAGTTATGGCATCTCAAGGTATTTCACTTATTTGGTTACCGTTGCCATTTGTGCAAGGA
>JBEAYY010000001.1:0-20872 GCA_041170365.1 Actinomycetota bacterium | reverse complement strand
AGAGCATTACTTGCAGGTTGCGCAATTTTGGTTGTGTTAGGTGCTATTGATGATAAATGGTCAATTGATGGTCCAACAAAATTAGCTGGACAAACTTTAGCTGCAGCAGTTATGGCATCTCAAGGTATTTCACTTATTTGGTTACCGTTGCCATTTGTGCAAGGAACATTAAGTTTAGATCCATTAACAGGAGTTTTATTAACAGTTTTAATTGTTTTAATAACAGTAAATGCAGTTAATTTTGTTGATGGTTTAGATGGTTTAGCTGCAGGAGTGGTGGGACTTGGTGCTGCAGCATTTTTTGCTTACAGTTACTTATTAAGTGTGGAATTTGGATTTTCTCGTGCAACTTTGCCAACCTTAATCTCAGCTCTTTTAGTTGGAGTAACTTTAGGTTTTTTACCTCACAATATGTTTCCAGCACGAGTATTTATGGGTGATACCGGATCAATGTTGATTGGTTTGATGTTGGCAGCTTGTGCAATTACCTTAACTGGGCAAACAGATCCAGGCGCACTAGAACTTACTTCAGTATTACCAAGCTTTTTACTTATTCTTTTGCCTCTAGCAGTAATTGCAGTGCCATTGATTGATCTAGCACTTGCAGTTTTAAGAAGAACTAGAAGAGGTGCAAATATTTTTACTCCAGATAAAGAACATTTGCATCACAGACTTTTGGAAAGAGGTCACTCTCATAGAAGAGCAGTAATGCTTATGCATGCAGGAACCGCATTACTTGCATTTGCAACTGTAAGTACTGCTTTTATTCCTTTTCTATATTCTTTATCGTTTTTGATTGCAGGACTTTCATCTTTGATTTATTTTGGAAGAAGACGAGATCCAAAAGTTGTGGGGGCTAATTAAATGACCACTGAAACAAAAATCATCGTGGCAGGTTTAATTCCAACCTCAATAGTAGGAATTGCATTTTCAATAGGTTCAGCAATTTTCACAGATGCACAAGCAGGCTGGTCTTCTGTGGGTGGAATGTTTTTAACTTTGACTTTTTTTATTTTCGGACAATACATAATTGGCAAAGTCCTTTTGACAAGACCAGAACTTGGACTTGGTGTCGCGATGCTTGTGTATTTAACCCAATTAATCGTGTTACTAGTGTTAATAATGTTACTTAGAGATGCAAGTTGGTTAAACGGCCAATACTTTGGCATCTCAATTCTTGCTTGCACACTAGCTTGGACATTTGGCTCAGTTTGGGTGATGGCAAAACACAAAACTACGGTGATTGAACCGGTCACCCCTGAAGTTTTAAAAAAATTAAAAGACGGCTAACCTTTTAAGTGGTGAGCGAACAGAAAAACTTTCCAAACCGCAAAACAACCTCAGATGATCCATGGGCAATTGTGGGTCGTCTAATTTCCGGAATATTAATTTACGGAGGATTAGGTTGGTTAATTGGTTCGTGGTTTAACAAAGTTGAAATGTTTGTTGCTGCTGGATCAATTTTAGGAATTGGTTTAGCTCTTTACATGACTTACAAGCAATTAAATATGAAGAAGTAACGAAAGGTTTTAATAAATGTTGCCAGAAATGAAAAGTGATTTTCTTGGCTAACTTTATTTCACTTGCTGAAGTTACTTGTAAATTTGGTGACACTGCTTGTCCATTTCCAGCACCTGGTGCTGGAATATTTGTTTGGAAACCAATCACATCTTTAAATCTTGGTATCACCACAATTGATATAACTAAACCTGTTATTTTGGCATTAATTTCAACAGTAATCGTTTCAGTTGTTTTCTTACTTGCTTTTTCAAGACCAAAATTAGTTCCTTCAGGTTTACAAAACGTTGTTGAAGTTGGTTACTTATTTGTCAGAGACAATATTGCCCGCGAAATCATGGGCAAAGATGGTGATCGATTTGTGCCGTTGTTGACTTCAATCTTCTTTTTTGTTTGGACTATGAATGTGATGGCAATTGTGCCGGTTGCTCAATTTCCAGTTACTTCAAAATTTGCCTTTCCTGTTGTTTTAGCTGTAATTGTTTGGTTAATTTATATGTTTTTGGGAATGAAAAACCAAGGTGTGGTGGGCTACTTTAAAAACATTGCATTTCCTCCAGGAATGCCAATTGGAATTTATCCTTTGCTTACCCCAATTGAATTGTTATCAACGATCATTATTCGCCCCGTTACGCTAGCGATTCGTTTATTTGCCAATATGTTTGCTGGGCACTTACTTATTACTGTATTTACAGTTTCTGCCTGGTATTTATTAAATCTTTCAAATTTCGTAGGCATAGTTTCAATAATTGGTTATCTTGGGTCTGCAGTTTCATTCTTTGTCACCATAGTTTTAACTGGTTTTGAAATGTTTATTCAAGCACTGCAAGCTTTTATCTTCACATTGCTAACGGCTGTATTTATTTCCAGTTCGTTGCATGCGGAGCACTAAAAGAAAAGGTTTCTTGTAACAAATAGTTACAAGATTTAAGTAAAGAAAAGGAAAAAGGGACACATGAGCATCCTCGCGGAAATCTCTGGTTCACTAGGTTCGATCGGTTACGGTCTTGCCGCAATAGGTCCAGGTGTTGGAATTGGCATCATCTTCGGAAACGGTGTACAAGCAATTGCTCGTCAACCTGAGGCTTACGGTGTAATTCGCCAAAACATGATTTTGGGATTCGCACTTGCAGAAGCTTTAGCATTGATTGGTTTCGTTGCACCATTCGTATTCGGCGCATAAGTTTCTAACAACAAGAAAAACGGAGAGTGAATATGAACTGGATCCTCGCAGCAGAGGGTGCAGAAGGCGGTAGCAATGTTTTATTGCCACCAACTTATGAACTAGTTATTGGCACCATTGCCTTCTTTACTATTTTCTTTTTGCTTTCTAAATTTGCATTGCCAAATATTAGAAAGACACTAGAAGCAAGAACTGAAGCAATTGAAGGTGGAATTGCAAAAGCTGAAAAACTTCAGCAAGAGGCAGCCACAACTTTGAGTCAATATCGTCAAAATCTTGCTGAAGCAAAATCAGAAGCCGCAAAGATTCGATCCAGTGCAGAATCTGAACGTGCCACTTTGATTAATGAAGCAAGAAATGAAGCACAAAAAGCAGCACAAGTTGTTACCCAACAAGCAAATGCCCAAATTGAAGTTGAAAAGACTAAAGCAGTTAATGAATTGCGTTTAGATGTTTCAAATTTGGCCTTAGGACTTGCTGAAAAAATCGTCGGAGCTTCACTTTCTGATGATGCAAAAGCCAAAGCGGTAATAGATCAGTTCATTAAAGATCTAGAAAGCGTGAAAGGTAAATAAATGTTAGGTGCAAGCAAGAATTCTTATTCAGCATTAATAAAGGCCGTTGATTCCAATAAGGAAATTCAATCCTTTAATGATGCTAAAAGTTTACTTGCCGCAGCAAGATTAATTGCTCTAAATAAATCTTTGCTTAATACTTTGACTGATTCAGGTTTATCAAATGAAGCAAGATCAGGTATTGCTAAAGATTTATTAACTCAAATTGGTTCAAAATCAGCTATTGAATTAATTGCCCAAGCAGTAACTCTTCGATGGAGTGATCCAGAAGATTTAGTAAAAGCTCTAGAAGCAAGTGGATTTAGAGCAGCTTTTGCAGGTAGTGAAAATAGCAACGAACTAGATAGAGTTGAAGATGAAATTTTTGCTTTTGAGAGAGCAATTGCTGCGAGTGGGGAATTAGAACTCATGCTTGCTGATCCAAACATAACGGCTGAATCAAGATTAAAAATAATCAATGATTTAGTTGGAAAAACATTTACTCAAACATCTATTGAATTAGTAAATTACGCACTAGGTAATCGACATGGAAGATCAATTACTACTACTTTAAAAGATCTTTCTAAACTTGCAGCAGATAGAAGGGGAAGACTATTAGCAGAAATAACAACTGCTATTGCTCTTACAAGCGACCAAGAAACAAGATTGGTTAGTGCTCTAAAAGCAATTTACAAACAAGATATCCAACTTAAAAAAGTTGTAGATAAAAAAGTAATTGGGGGAGTAGCTGTTCGAATCGGTGATGAAGTCATCGATGGCACAGTTTCAAATCGAATTGCTCAAATAAAAAGAGAATTAGCAGTATAAGAAACTTCCTGTTTTAACAAAATTTGTTGAAACAGAAAAAAGAGAAGAAAGGCAGTAACCAAAATGACTGAACTCCAGATCAAACCTGAAGATATCCGGAGTGCTATCGAAAAAAATGTTGCCAACTTCAATCCAAAGACCACTAAGGATGAAGTAGGACGAGTAGCAGAAACTGGCGACGGTATTGCCCGTGTTGAAGGTTTGCCATCAGCAATGACAAGTGAATTACTTGAATTTGAAAATGGTTTATTAGGTGTAGCACTTAACTTAGACGTTGCAGAAATCGGTGCAGTACTTCTTGGAGATTCTTCAGGTATCCAAGAAGGACAAGAAGTTAGAAGAACTGGCCGCGTATTAGAAGTTCCAGTAGGAGATGGATTCTTAGGAAGAACTGTTGATCCACTTGGCAATCCAATTGATGGACTTGGCCCAATCCAAGCTTCAGCATCTCGTGCTCTTGAATTACAAGCACCAACAGTAGTTGAGCGCCAACCTGTAAAAGAATCTTTAGAGTTTGGTGTTAAAGCAGTAGATGCAATGACTGCTGTGGGAAGAGGACAACGTCAATTAATTATTGGTGATCGTGGCACAGGTAAAACTGCTTTAGCAATTGATGCCATTATCAATCAAAAAGAAAATTGGAAATCAGGAGATCCAAAGAAACAAGTTAGATGTATTTATGTTGCAGTTGGTCAAAAAGGTTCCACAATTGCATCTGTTAGAGCAACTTTAGAAAAATATGGTGCACTTGAATACACCACAATTGTTGCTGCAACTGCATCTGATCCTGCAGGTTTCAAATTCATTGCACCATATGCAGGTTCTGCAATTGGACAACATTGGATGTATGAAGGAAAAGCTGCATTGATTGTGTTTGATGATCTAACAAAACAAGCAGAGGCCTATCGTGCAGTTTCCTTGTTACTTCGTCGTCCACCGGGTCGTGAAGCTTATCCTGGAGATGTTTTCTATTTACACTCTCGTTTATTAGAACGTTGCGCCAAATTATCTAGTGAATTAGGTGCAGGTTCCTTAACAGGATTACCAATTATTGAAACCAAAGCAAATGACGTTTCTGCATATATTCCAACCAACGTAATTTCTATTACAGATGGTCAAATATTTTTGGAAACAGATTTATTCAACTCAGGTATTAGACCTGCGATCAACGTAGGTATTTCGGTTTCACGTGTGGGTGGATCTGCTCAACCAAAGGCAATGAGAAAAGTTGCTGGACGTTTGCGTTTGGACTTAGCACAATTTCGTGAATTAGAAGCATTTGCTGCTTTTGGTTCTGATCTTGATGCTGCATCAAAACAACAATTGGAACGTGGTTCAAGATTGGTTCAATTATTGATCCAAGGTCAATATGCACCACTTCCAATGGAAAAAGCAGTTGCATCTTTATGGGCAGGAACAACCGGAAATCTAGATGATGTGCCAGTTGATGATATTTCTAGATTTGAAGTTGAATTCCACAACTATTTAGATCGTGAACAAAGTTCAGTATTGAAATCAATTAGAGAAACAAGAGATCTAAGTGATTCTGATATTGAAACTTTGAAATCAGCTATCAATAACTTCAAAAAACAATTTGTGAAAGCTAATGGTCAACCACTATTAGTTGACACAGATGTTGAAGCTTTAGCTGAAGAAGATGTTGAACAAGCACAAATCAAAATTCAGAAGAGAGCATAAAGACTAAAAATGGGTGCCCAGTTACGCGTATTTAGAAGACGCATTCGCTCGGTTCAAGCGACCAAGAAGATCACTAGAGCTATGGAATTAATTGCCTCTAGTCGAATCATCAAGGCGCAAAACCAAGTGCAAGCTTCTTCTCCATATGCGACTGCTCTTTATAAAGCAGTTTCTTTGGCGGCTTCAAATGCCAGAGGAAATCATCCTTTGCTTTTGAATAAAACTGATGGAAAACGTTCTGCTGTGTTATTGATAACTGCAGATCGTGGTCTTGCTGGTGCATATTCTGCAAATATTTTAAGAGAAGGCGAAAGATTAACCGAGTTATTAAAAGATGAACAAGGAAAAACTGTGGTTCCTTTCATCGTTGGTCGTAAAGGTCTTGGCTATTACAAATTCCGTAATAGAGAAGTTGCAGGAAGTTGGACTGGCATAACTGACAGACCAACTTATGATCATGCTCGAGAAATTGCCAAATCTTTACTTGAAATATTTTTAAAACCAGAAGAACAAGGTGGAGTGCATGAAATTCAAGTTATTTACACTCGTTTTGTAAATAGAATTTCTCAAGTTCCAGTTGTGCAAAGAATTGTTCCATTAGAAGTTGTTGAAGAACTTGTTGCATCTTCACCAAAGATGACAGAAGTTGATACTCATAAACCAGCACTACCTCTTTATGATTTTGAACCAAGTCCAGAAGCAGTTTTGGATCAATTGTTACCAAAATATATTGAGTATTTGGTTTATGCCGCATTGTTGCAAGCTGCAGCTTCAGAACATGCTGCAAGACAACGAGCAATGAAATCAGCAACAGAAAATGCTGAAGAGTTAATTAAAAGTTTGACCAGACGCGCTAACCAAGCACGTCAGGCCGAAATTACCCAGGAAATTAGTGAAATTGTCGGTGGCGCCGATTCACTAAAGTCCGCAAAATAGGAGAAAAAAAGAAAATGAGCAGCACAACAGATACAAAGAATGTAACCGGTCGAGTTGCACGTGTTACTGGTCCCGTAGTTGACGTGGAATTTCCAGTAGATGCAATTCCAGAACTTTTTCATGCTCTTTATGTGGAGATCACTTTGCCAGGAGCAGAAACTAAAACTTTAACGCTAGAAGTTGCCCAGCACATCGGAGATGGAATGGTGCGTGCAATATCTATGCAACCTACAGATGGATTAGTTCGCGGCGCCACCGTGAAATCCTCTGGTGCTCCTATTTCAGTTCCTGTTGGTGATGTAACACTTGGTCACGTTTGGAACACTTTGGGTAAACCACTTGATGTTTCAGAATCAAGTTTGAACATCAAAGAACGTTGGCCAATTCATCGTCAACCACCAAAGTTTGACGAACTTGAACCAAAAACAGAAATGTTTGTTACCGGTATCAAAGTTATTGATCTTTTAACACCATATGTAAAAGGTGGAAAGATCGGTTTGTTTGGTGGTGCAGGTGTAGGAAAAACAGTTTTGATTCAAGAAATGATTTATCGTGTTTCAGAAAACTTCGGTGGTGTGTCTGTGTTTGCAGGCGTTGGAGAAAGAACACGTGAAGGCAATGACTTATTCCTAGAAATGACTGAATCAGGTGTTATCAATAAAACATCCTTAGTGTTTGGTCAAATGGATGAGCCACCTGGCACACGTATGCGTGTAGCTCTTGCTGCATTAACTATGGCTGAATATTTCCGTGATGTGCAAAACCAAGATGTTTTGTTGTTCATTGACAATATTTTCCGTTTCACACAAGCCGGCTCTGAAGTTTCAACTTTGCTTGGACGTATGCCATCTGCTGTGGGTTATCAACCAACATTGGCTGATGAGATGGGTCAATTACAAGAACGTATTACTTCTACTCGCGGTAATTCCATTACTTCGATGCAAGCAATTTATGTTCCTGCAGATGACATCACAGATCCAGCTCCTCACACCACATTTGCTCACTTAGATGCAACTACTGTGTTGAGCCGTCCAATTTCAGAACTTGGAATTTATCCAGCAGTGGATCCTCTTGATTCAACTTCACGTATTTTGTCACCTCTTTATATTGGTGAAGAACATTATGCAGTTGCTCAAAGAGTTAAAGAAATCTTGCAAAGATATAAGGATTTGCAAGACATCATTGCAATTCTTGGTATCGATGAACTAAGTGAAGAAGATCGTGTTTTGGTAGGACGTGCAAGAAGAATCCAAAGATTCCTATCTCAAAACATGTTCGTAGCAGAAGCATTCACAGGTCAACCTGGTTCTTTTGTGCCATTGGAAGAAACTATTGCTTCATTTAAAGCATTAGCTGATGGTGACTTTGATCATCTTCCAGAACAAGCATTCTTTATGTCTGGTGGCATTGAAGATGTTCAAAAGAATGCAAGCAAATTGGCAGGAAAGTAACAAAAACTTATGCCATTAAAAGTTGAAGTTGTTGCTACTGACTCACAAGTTTGGTCAGGAGAAGCAAGCAGAGTTGTGTTGAGAACTAAATCAGGTGAAATTGGTTTACTTCCAGGACACTCACCTTTGCTTGCTTCTTTAGCAGATGGACCAATTTCAATTAAACCTGTTGAGGGTGAAGAAATAAAAGCAGCAATTCATGGTGGTTTTGTCACAGTTGATAGCAATAACGTAATTGTTTTGGCAGAAACTGCAGAATTAGCAAGCCAAATTGATGTTAAACGTGCTCAGAAAGCAAAAGAAGAAGCAACTAAATCTGGAGATAAAGAAGCTCTTAAACGTGCTGAATCTCGCTTAGCAATAACTGGAAATTAATTAACCTAATTTTGCTTTAACTTTTGCAGCTAAAAGTGCACCATCTGTTCTACCAACAGTTTTAGGTTGAACAATTTTCATAACAACACCCATTGCTTTTCCACCTTCAGCACCTTGTGCTTTGGCTTCAGCAATAGCTTCATCAATAATTTTATTTAATTCATCCTCAGTTAAAGCTTGCGGTAAATATTTTTCTAACACTTTAAGTTCAGCAGCTTCTTTGTCTGCTAAATCTTTTCTATTTGCTTGAGTGAAAGCTTCAACTGATTCTTTTCTTTTTTTAGCTTCTTTTGTTAAAACACTTAAAACTTCTGTATCACTTAAAACTTTTGCTTCCTTGCCAGAAACTTCTTCATTGGTGATTGCTGTTAAAGCCATTCGAATAGTAGAAGATCTAACTGAATCTTGATCTTTTAGACTTTGAGTCAAATCTTGTTTTAGTTGATCTTTTAAACTTGTCATACCCCCATTGTGCCTCACAACTTTATATTTATTTGAACTAGGGCAATAAAAATTGGACTTTTTTGTCCACTTTTGACCTGTTAAATGTATATGAATTTGTAGCAATATTTTCATATCTTTGAAATTGAGAGTGAAAATTGTGTCAAAGCGTCTTTTAAGACCAGGTGAGGTAGCAGAGCTTTTTAAGGTTAATCCAAAAACTGTAAAAAGATGGGTACAAGCAAATAAATTAAAAGCTATTCAAACACCCGGTGGTCATTCTCGATTTGACTTTGATTACATCATGGAAATGATTAAAAATTCGCCAAAAGTATTAGTATTTTTTTTATTTCTTTTATAACCACCGAGGAAAAATCGGACATTTGTTAAAAATTATTGACCAATATTTAACTCATGGCGTTAAATTGAGTCACGAGATAAATCGAGGTGTGTTGTGCTAGATGATTGGCAACAATCAATTACCACGATTCAAGAATTCATTGAATTCCTAAAGTATCCAAATTTGACAGAGCAAGATATTTGTCATCATTTAGTAACAAATTCTTTAAAAGAATATGGAATCATTTCTTCCTTTATAGTTCATTCAACAAATAGAGGAACAGTTAAGACTTCAGGGCAATTTGGTATCACAAAAACTTATGGAAGCGATTGGTTAGAATATCCAATTGATAGAAAAGTTCCTGTTACAGATGCAATAAAAGAAAATAAGATTGTTTGGGTAAACACTCTTCCTTATTGGTCTGAAGAGTATAGAGAATTACAAAATTTTGAATTAGATAATAGATCAAAGACATTCATAGCTGTCCCTTATTCAAGTTTAAAATATCCAAAGGTTGTCTTAGGTTTGTTTGCAGACCGTGAACTTTCACCAAGCCCTGTTTTTGAATCTTTAATTCAAATTTTGAGTAATTTATCTGGAATAAAAATCGATCAAGATTACGAGAAAAGAGTTGATGCTTTAATTGAAAATAATAAAACGAAGAATCTAACCAGAAGGCAAAAACAAATTGTTAATTTATTGATGCAAGAAAACTCCAATCCAGAGATTGCTGATTTTCTAGGTTATAGTATTTCAACTATTAAACAAGAAATAAGTAAAATTTATTCCGAACTTGGAGTAAGAAATAGAGAAGATTTAATAACGTATCTTTCAGGATTTACATCTCAACTCGAGAAACTTTAGCTCCTAAGTTTTGTAAATTTTCTACAAAATTTGCATAACCTCGATCAACATGATGCACTTCGTGAACATAAGTTGTTCCTTCGGCGACAAGTCCTGCTAAAACTAAAGAAGCTCCAGCTCTAACATCAGTTCCTTCAACAGGAGCGCCAGACAAATTTTCTATACCTCTTACTAAACAGTGATGACCATTTATTTTTACATCTGCACCAAGTCGAGCTAACTCATTTACAAATCTAAATCTTGCTTCAAATAAGTTTTCTGTAACCATTGATGAACCTTGAGCAATTGCATTAAGAGCAATCATTTGAGGTTGTAAATCTGTGGGAAATCCTGGATAAGGAAGTGTGACAATATCTACAGCTCTTGGTCTTTGGCGCATGGTTACATTAAGTCGATCTTCAACTGATTTAATTTCTGCACCAGTGTCACGTAATTTTTCTAAAACTAATTCCATATCTGTTGGTCTGACACCATGAATTGTGATGTCACCTTGAGTTATTACTGCAGCAATAGCCCAAGTTCCTGCCACAATTCGATCAGGAACAACTTCATGAGTTACTGGATTTAATTTTTCAACTCCAGTAATTTCTAAAACACTTGAACCAATACCTTCAATTTTTGCACCCATTTTTACAAGCATTTGACACAAATCAACAATCTCAGGTTCACGTGCCACGTTTTCAATCGTGGAAGTTCCTTTAGCTAAAGTTGCAGCCATTACGACATTTTCAGTTGCACCAACACTTGGAAAATCAAGTGCAATGTTTGTTCCCTGTAATCCTTTTTCTGCCCTAACGATTAAATAACCATGTTCGCTGTGTACATCGCAACCTAATTTTTCTAATCCTTGTAAATGAATATCTAATCCACGAGATCCAATCGCATCACCACCAGGAAGAGCGATATCTGCTTCGAAACATCTTGCAACAAGTGGTCCCAACACTGAAATTGATGCACGCATTCTTCTAACTAAGTCATAATCTGCTTTGTGACCAATTTTTTCAGGAACATCAATGACTAATTTTGAATTCTTGGAATCTTGTGAAACTTGACAGCCTAATCTTCTTAAAAGTTCTGCCATTATTTCTACATCTAAAATATTTGGGACATTTGTTAAAGTTGTGGTTCCTTGTGCCATCAAAGATGCAGCCATTAGTTTTAAAACACTATTTTTTGCACCAGGAACATAGACATCGCCTCTTAAAGGTCCTGACTTTTCAACTTTAAATGCTTCCATGACTCTCCAGAGTACCCAACCAAAGTGTGCAAACTGCATTTCAGACATAGGCTCTACTCATGGTTAATTTAACTCGCATCTATACCCGCACCGGTGATGATGGAACCACGGCTTTGGGAGATATGTCTAGAGCCTTAAAAACAGATTTAAGACTTGAAGCATTTGCAGATGTCGATGAAGCAAATTCTGCAATTGGTGTTGCAATTGCTATGGGAAATCTAGATCAAGATGTAAAAGATTTATTAACCAGAGTGCAAAATGATTTATTTGATGTGGGAGCAGATTTAGCAACTCCAGTTGGAAAGAAAAATGATGTTCCCCAATTAAGAGTTCTACCAAATTATGTTGATGCTCTAGAAAAAGCAATTGATCATTACAACTCATTTTTAAAACCATTAAATTCATTTATTCTTCCAGGAGGAACTCCTGGTGCAGCGTTATTACATGTTGCAAGAACAATTGTTAGACGTGCTGAAAGATCAACTTGGACTGCTTTAACAGCTCACAAAATTGTTATGACAGAAACTCCAGCAAGATATTTAAATCGTTTATCTGATTTATTGTTTGTATTAGCTCGTTACGCCAATAGGGACCAAGGGGATGTTTTATGGGTTCCTGGTGCAAATAGATAATTTAAACTAACTTTTTTAAAAGTTCCTTAGCAATTTTTTCATCTTTTGGCCAAACCATAATTTGAGGGCCTTCTAAAGTAAAAGCAAGAGTTGCTTTTATGTTGTTTGCTAATAGTTTTTGTCTTAACTTTTCACCATCTGCATAATTTTCTGGATTTGTAATTGGAACTAACATTCCATAATCATCTTTAAAGCTTGCTTTCGTTGGTCTTTCAATTAGGGATGATTTCTTCGGACTATATGCCCATCTCAATATCGCTACAAAAATTAAAATACCTATTCCCACCAATAATGGAACTAGTAAATAAGTAGTGCTGCCCCAAGTCATCATGTATGCAATTGTTGCGCATTTTCACCAATCCGGCATCATCAACTTATGAGACTTCTCGTAGCCAGGTGCACTGTTGATTACGTGGGAAGACTAACTGCCCATTTACCTGAAGCAATTCGCTTAATTTTGTTTAAAGCCGATGGTTCAGTTTCAATACATGCTGATGATCGAGCCTACAAACCACTTAATTGGATGAGTCCTCCTTGTGTGACAAAAGAAACTAATCAAGATGAAAAGAAAATTATAACTGTAGAAAATAAAGCTGGAGAAAAATTAGTTATTTCAGTTTCAGAAGTTTTACACAATTCTGTTCACGATTTAGGAATTGATCCAGGTCTAGTTAAAGATGGAGTTGAAGCTCATTTACAAGAATTATTAGCTATTCATCTTGAAACATTTGGAAAAAATTGGCATTTAGTAAGACGAGAATATCCAACAGCTATTGGTCCAGTTGATTTATTGTGCAAAGACGAAAATGGAAAAAATGTTGCAATCGAAATAAAAAGACGTGGAGAAATTGATGGAGTAGAGCAATTAACTAGATATCTAGAGTTACTCAATAGAGATCCCTTACTTTCTCCAGTAAGTGGAGTATTTGCAGCACAAGAAATAAAACCACAAGCAAAAACCTTGGCTGAAGATAGAGGAATTAGATGTGTAGTTGTTGATTATGAAGCTTTAAGAGGTTTTGATCGAAAAGAAGAAAGATTGTTTTAGGATAGAAAAATGCCCAGAAGAAATAAAGATAGAAAAGAAAAAAAAGAAGATAGAGGTTTTGACGTTAATCGTTTAATGGGTATAGAAAAATCAGAGAGTTGGAATGACGGAGATTGGATCGTCAGACGAGTTACAGGTTCTGCAGCCACCAAACCTTATAGATGTCCAGGCTGTGATCAAGAAATTAGAACTGCAACCCCACATACAGTTGCATACATAACTGGTCAGTTAGAAGATAGAAGACATTGGCATACTCCATGTTGGAACACTAATAGAAAGAAATTTAAAAGAGAAGATTAAATGACAGAAATAGTTTCCAATTCAGTTTTGCCTGCTAAAAGAGAATTGATAAATATAGAAACAAGTGATGGTCAATCACTTGTTGGCGAAATTGCCTCACCTCTAGATCAAAAAGCAATTGCCACAATAATTACTGTCCATCCTCTGCCAACTCATGGTGGAAATACCGATAGTCATTTACTGCGAAAAATGTCTTGGAGATTTCCTGCATTAGCTGGAATTAACGTAATGAGATTTAATACCAGAGGTACTTGTTCAAAACTTGGTAGAAGTACTGGAAGTTTTGATTCATCAAATGATGAAGGAAAAGATTTATTAGCAGCAATCCAATACGCTAAAAAAAATAATCTAGAGAAACCATTTGTGGTTGGTTGGTCTTTTGGAACTGATGTAACGCTTCGACATGCTTACGACCAGGATTTAAGTGGAGTAGTTTTAATTTCTCCACCGTTAAGATTTACCACTCAAGAAGAACTAGCCAGATGGAGAAATGTTAATTTTCCCGTTATTGCTTTAGTGCCTGAATTAGATGATTATTTAAAACCAAAAGAAGCAAAAGAAAAATTTGCAATTTGTCCAAATATTAAAGTGATCGCAGAACCTGGGGCAAAACATTTATGGGTGGGAGAAAATAGTGTGCAAGTGGTTTTAAATCACATTGTTAAGTTAATTGCTCCAGAAAAAGTTCCACTACCCACAAATTGGGATGGTCCAATGGAAAAGTGGAATGATATTTAACTATTGTAAGAATTAAGTTAGAAAGTTTGAAGGTGAAATAAATTTTGGCTGGTTCAATCCCTATGCGTGGCGCAATAGATTTAGGTGCTCTTGCTCAAGCTCGTCAAGCACAAAGTGCTGCAAATTCTGCTTTGGCTAATGCTCCAAGTGGAGTAGTAATCGATGTTAACGAAAACGATTTCCAGCAAAAAGTAATTGATGCATCAAATCAAGTTCCAGTGGTAGTTGATCTTTGGGCTGAATGGTGTGGTCCATGTAAACAACTTTCACCGGTATTAGAAAAAATTGCCGCAGAATTTAACGGAAAATTTATTTTAGCTAAAGTCGATATTGATAAAAATCAAAATATTGCTGCAGCATTTCAGGTTCAATCCATTCCTGCAGTTTTTGCAATCATTGCAGGTTCTGCTGCTCCTTTATTTCAAGGTGCGATGCCAGAATCACAAGTTAGACAAGTTTTAACTGAAGTTATAAGAATTGCAAATGAGCAAGGTGTCAAAGGCACGGTCAGTCAAGATAACCAAGAAGTTGAGCAAGAAAACAAAGTTGAAGAGCCTAAAACTGATCCAAAACTTGAAGCTGCATTTAATGCAATCGAAAAAGGTAATTTTGTTGAAGCTAAAAGTATTTATCAAGATATGTTAAATCAATATCCTAAAGATGAAAATGCTATTGCAGGACTTGCCCAAGTTGGATTACTTGAAAGATCTGCAAGTTTAAATGAAAGTGAAATAAGAAAGAATGCAAGTGATAAAAGAAATATTGATGCGCAATTGGAACTTGCTGATTTAGAGCTTATGAAAGGAAATCCAGAAGCTGGATTTAGTGTTTTGATAAGTGCAATAAAAATTACTTCTGGTCAAGACAGAGATAAGTTGAGAGAAAGACTTTTAGAATTATTTGTTGTAGTAGGAGACAGTGACCCTCACGTATTAAAGGCTCGAAGAGACCTAGCAAGCGCATTGTTCTAAATCGTCTAAACTTGAGGTTATGACTTATTTGGATCACGCTGCTACTACGGCCATGTTGCCTGAAGCTGTAGCCGCGATGACTGCTGAATTGGCAAAACCAGGAAATCCATCTTCACTTCATTCTTCAGGTCGAAGAGCGAGAAAAGTTGTTGAAGAATCAAGAGAAATTATCGCAGCAGCACTAGGTGCAAGACCTGTGGAAGTAATTTTTACATCTGGAGGTACTGAATCAAATAATTTAGCAATTAAAGGTTTATTTTGGTCGAGATTAAAAAAAGATCCTAAAAGAAATCGAATTTTAATTTCAGCAATAGAACACCATGCTGTATTAGATCCAGTTTTATGGCTTAAAGAACATGACAATGCAATAGTTGAATTACTTCCAGTAGATGAATTGGCCAGAGTAAGTCCAGAAACTTTAAGAAAAGCTATTGAAAAAAATCCTGAAGATGTTTCATTTATAAGTGTGATGTGGGCAAATAATGAAGTTGGCACAATTCAACCAATAAAAGAATTAGTTAAAGTTGCACAAGAATTTAATATTCCAATACATTCTGATGCCGTTCAAGCAGTTGGATGTCTTGAAGTTCACTTTCAAGATTCAGGACTTGATGCCTTAACAGTCAGTGGTCACAAAGTTGGTGGACCTCAAGGAATTGGTGCTTTAGTTATAAAAAGAGAGATCGAATTAACTCCAGTTCTGCACGGTGGAGGTCAAGAAAGAGAAGTTAGATCTGGAACTTTAGCTGCACCTCAAATTGCAGGATTTGCTGCAGCAATAAAAGTAGCTGTTAGTCAAAGATTTAATCGCGCCAGCAGACTAACTTCTTTAAGAAAAGATTTAATTAATAAAGTTATGCAAACTGTGCCAAATGTTGTACTTAATGGAGATCCAGAAAATCGTTTGCCAGGAAATGTTCACTTTACATTTAAAGGTTGCGAAGGCGATGCAATTTTGATGTTGTTAGATGCTCAAGGAATTGAATGTTCAACAGGTTCTGCATGTTCTGCAGGAATACCTCAACCATCACACGTTTTACTTGCAATGGGAAGAGATGAACCAACTGCAAGAGGATCAATTAGATTTTCATTTGGCACTACTTCCACACCAGATGATGTAACAGATGTAATAAATGTTTTACCTGCAGTTGTGGAAAGAGCAAGAAGAGCTGGCAAACCAGCTGTGAAGTCATGACTAAAAAAGTAGTTGCCGCAATGAGTGGTGGCGTTGATTCATCTGTTGCTGCTGCAAGATTAGTTGATCAAGGCTATGACGTTGTTGGAATTCATTTAGCTTTAGCAAAAGTAAAGGGTCATGCAGGCGGAAAAGGTTGTTGCACCTTAGATGATGCAAGAGATGCAAGACGTGTTGCAGATCGTTTAGGAATTCCTTTTTATGTTTGGGATGTTTCAGATGAATTTCAAAAAGAAGTTATTGAAAACTTTGTCAGCGAATATGCACAAGGAAGAACTCCAAATCCTTGCGTTAGATGTAATGAAAAAATTAAATTTGCAGCAGTTCTAGAAAGATCACTAAATCTTGGATTTGATGCTGTAGCAACTGGGCATTACGCAAGAATTATTGATACACCAGAAGGTCCAACTTTATATAGCGCAAAAGATCCAAATAAAGATCAATCATATGTTTTAAGTGTTTTAACTCAAGAACAATTAAGTCACACTATTTTGCCATTAGGTGACTCACTCAAACCAGAAATTAGAGCAGAAGCAGACAAAAGAGGATTAATTACTGCAAGTAAACCTGACTCACATGATATTTGTTTTATTCCCGATGGAGACACCGCAGGATTTTTACACAAAAAACTCGGTGAAGAAAAGGGAAAAATTATTGATGCTGAAACTAATGAAGTTTTAGGGGAACATGATGGAGTTTTTGAATTCACCATTGGTCAAAGAAGAGGTTTAAATTTAACAAAACCAAGACCAGATAGAGCAGCACGCTATGTGGTGGAAACTGATGTCAAAAATAAAACTGTCATGGTTGGTTTACCTACCCTATTAAAAGTTGATGTGGTTACTGCAACAAATGTGATTTGGTGTGGACCTGTACCTGAAAGCCCATTTGAATGTTTAGCTCAAGTAAGAGCTCACGGAGAAAGATTAAAGGCGAAAGCGTTCCACAAAGACGGTAATTTAACGGTTGAATTTATTGATACTTTGCAAGGCCTTGCACCAGGACAAACCATTGCTTTATATGAAAATGATCGTGTAATTGGAAGTGGCACAGTTTTAACAACTGCCAGAAATTAATAATGAGTAAATCAATTCCAGATTCTGCTCGAAATAAATGGCTTGAATTAGTTGAACAAATCGAAGAAGCAAGACGTCAATATTACTTATTAGATTCACCAACTATCTCTGATGATGAATATGACAAATCATTTAGAGAATTAGAAAAACTTGAAGAAAAATACCCAGAATTAGTGACTCAAGATTCTCCAACACAATCTGTTGGAGGAGAAGCTTCAGAATTGTTTGAACCCGTTGAACATAAAGTTCGAATGATGAGTTTGGAAGATGTTTTCGATGATGAGGAATTAGAAGATTGGGCAAATAGAGTAAAAAAAACAACGCAAGATTTACCAGAAACAATTTGTGAATTAAAAGTTGATGGCCTAGCCTTAAATCTTTTATATGTTGATGGCAAATTAACCAAAGTAGCTACACGAGGAGATGGTCGAGTAGGTGAAGATGTCACCTATAACACTCAATTTATTTCTTCCATACCAAGAGTGTTGAAAACTAAAAATTTAAAAATTCCTGACCTAATTGAAGTAAGAGGAGAAATTTATTTTGATTTAAAAGATTTTGATCAATTAAATAATGAAGTTATGGATTCAGGCCGTACTCCATTTGCAAATCCCAGAAATGCTGCAGCTGGAACCATAAGACAAAGAGTCGATAAAAGAGAAGAAGAATTAACTTTAGCTAAATCTGAAAAAAAATCTGAGCAAAGAATTGAAAAATTGAAGCAAGAATTTGATAGATCAATTTCATCCCTATCTAGATTAAAATTAGTAGTTCATGGGATTGGGGCTTTAGAGGGATTAGAATTTAAAACTCAAAGTAAAGCATATGAATTACTTGGGGATTTAGGACTTCCTGTAGCAACAACAACTAAAGTCACCAAAGATTTAAATTCTGTCAAAAAATTTATTCAAGAATTTGGTGAAAAAAGAAGAGATTTAAGCCATGAGATTGATGGCGTGGTTGTAAAAGTAAATGATTTAGAAATTCAAAAAAAATTAGGAGCAACATCTAGAACGCCTCGTTGGGCAGTTGCATATAAATATCCACCTGAAGTAGTTAGAACCAAATTATTGGATATTGAAGTAAACGTAGGAAGAACTGGAAGAGTTACTCCTTTTGCAGTTATGCAACCAATCAAAGTTGCCGGTTCAACTGTTTCTATGGCAACTCTTCACAATCAACAAGAGATTGAAAGAAAAGGCGTTCTTATTGGTGACACTGTTTATTTAAGAAAAGCAGGCGATGTGATTCCTGAAATCGTTGGCCCAGTAATTGAATTAAGAACAGGTGTAGAAAAGAAGTTTTCTATGCCAACAAAATGTCCTGAATGTGGCACAAAATTAGCACCAGCAAAAGTTGGTGATGTTGATTTGAGATGTTCAAATTCAAGAACTTGTCCTGCTCAACTTAGAGAAAGACTTTTTCATGTTGGATCTCGTGGTGCACTAGATGTTGAAGGACTTGGTTCTAAATCTGCAGCAGCACTTCTAAACGACAGAATTTTAAAAGATGAAGGAGACCTTTTTGATTTAACAGCTAAAGATCTAGAAGTTAGTGAATATTTCACAAGAGCACCAGGAAAAAATGAAACAAAAAGAGTTCTAAATAAGAATGGAGAAGAATTACTTTCTCAATTGCAAGTTGCAAAATCTAGACCTTTATGGAGAGTTCTCGTTGCTTTATCGATAAGGCACGTTGGTCCAACTGCTGCACAAGCTTTGAGTAGAGAATTTAAATCAATAGAAAATATTGCTAATGCAAAAATTGAGAAATTATCTGAAGTTTCTGGAGTGGGTGAAGTAATTGGAATTGCAGTTAAAGAATGGTTTAGTGAAGACTGGCATAAAGAAATTGTTGGTAAATGGGCAAGAGCCGGTGTAAGAATGAAAGACGATGAAGTAACAGGACCACAACCGCTAAAAGATTTAAATTTTGTTATTACTGGATCTGTGCCAAATTATTCAAGAGATGCAGCTTCAAATGCAGTTTTAGAAAGAGGTGGAAAAGTCTCTGGTTCAGTCAGCAAGAACACATCCATGCTTATTTTTGGTAGAGCAGATGGAAGCAAATATTCAAAGGCTTTGTCACTAGGAATACCAAGACTTGATGCAGAAAATTTTGAAGTTCTACTAAATAAAGGCTTTGAAGAAGCGCTGAAATTAGTCACTAAAGACTAAATAATAAGATATTAATCGTGTCAAAAATATCTAAAGAAGAAGTTGCTAATTTAGCAAAACTTGCCAGATTGGATTTAGCCGAATCTGAATTAGATGAATACGCCAAACAATTAGAAATTATTCTTGATTCTGTTGCAAAAGTTGGAGAAGTTGATACTAAAAATATTCAACCTATGTCTCATGCCACGGGGGCAGTAAATATTTTTAGGATTGATGAAACAAAACCATCATTAAATCGTGATGAAATTTTAAAGTCAGCACCAGCAAGTGAAGAAGATAAATTTAAGGTTCCAAGAATTTTGGATGAAGAATAATGTCTGATTTAACAAAATTAACAGCTTTAGAATTAAGTGAAAAGCTAGAAAAAAAAGAAATTAGTGCAGTTGAAGTTACAAATGCCCACTTTGAAAGAATTGAAAGTTTAGATAATAAAGTTAAGTCTTTTTTGTATTTAGATAAAAAGGGTGCATTAACTCAAGCAGAAGATATTGACAAAGCAAGAAAAGAGAATAAATCTTTAAATAAATTAGCAGGAGTTCCTTTAGCGCTTAAGGACGTTTTAACTCAAAAAGACATTCCTACAACATGTGGATCAAAAATACTAGAAAATTGGCTTCCACCGTACGATTCAACTGTTGTTAAGAAATTAAAAAATGCTGGTGTAATTATTTTGGGTAAAACAAATATGGATGAATTTGCTATGGGATCTTCAACTGAAAACAGTGCATATTTTCCAACCAGAAATCCATGGGATTTAAATAAAATTCCTGGTGGATCATCTGGAGGTTCATCTGCAGCAGTTGCAGCATTTTTTGCACCACTTTCCATTGGAACAGATACCGGTGGTTCCATAAGGCAACCTGCATCTGTGACAGGAATTGTGGGAGCAAAGCCTAGTTATGGTGCAGTTTCGCGTTACGGATTAGTTGCATTTGCATCTTCATTAGATCAAGCAGGACCTTTTGCCAGAACTGTTTTAGATTGCGCAATGTTGCATGAAGTTATGGCTGGACATGATCCTCTAGATTCCACAAGTATTAATGAAAAAGTTCCAGATGTAGTTAAAGCTGCAAAAACATTAGATGTAAAAGGAATGAAAATTGGTTATATCAAAGAACTAGGTGGAACTGGTTGGCAAACAGGCGTGATCAATAGATTTAACGAAACTATTGAAACTTTAAAGTCTTTAGGTGCAATTGTCACAGAAATTTCGATTCCACATTCAGTTTATGCACTTGCTACTTACTATTTAATTGCTCCAAGTGAAGCTTCAAGTAATTTAGCAAGATTTGATGGCATGCGTTATGGCT